>JBGCEN010000570.1:0-19154 GCA_045106435.1 Rhodothermales bacterium | reverse complement strand
GATATCCCGGAAGAGCGATTCATGCCGGCAACAGATATCGCCAAAGCAGTACGCGACATCTACCACATGTCAGATCGAACAGTAGTTGAAGAAGTGGTACTGAGGCCACAGTTGGGGGACATTTGACAAATTGAAAATTTCAAGATCCCAAAAGTTAAATTGAAAAACTAAAGGATGTATTTTTCACTTTTAAATTTTGATTTTAAAATTTTCAATTGGCTTTACTGTGCAACAGTAAAGCCAACGTCTTCTACTGCAGCAACAAGCTGGGCGTGAGAAACTTCGGTTGTGTTGTAATTGACCTGTGCTGTGCCTATTTCGACATGCTTCACTTCAACGCCGGCGGTTGCGGCAAGCGCATTCTTGACTGATGCAACACAATGTCCACAGCTCATGCCTTCGATGGTCAGGGTTTCTGCTTGTGTACTCATATCTCTTAAATTGATTTTTTAGTCTGGTAATATCCGCTTTTAACGGACGTGCTATACATTAGGTCGCCATTTTCGTAAGCGGAGGCTGTTTGTTATTACAGATACGCTGGAAAAAGCCATGGCAGCGGACGCAATAATGGGACTTAGGGTAATGCCCCATATCGGATAAAGGATGCCGGCTGCTATGGGAATACCAATAATGTTATAGATAAACGCAAAAAAGAGGTTCTGCTTGATGGTCCGCATGGCTTTTCTTGCCAACTGAATGGTTTTACCCACTGTTTGCAGATCATCTCCCAACAAGGTTACATCGCTGGTCTCAATGGCCACGTCTGTGCCGGCACCGATGGCGATACCCAAATCTGCTGTTGCAAGTGCCGGCGCATCGTTGATACCATCGCCTACCATTGCGACTACGCCCCCTGAGGATTGCAAAGAGGCGATAAATGCAGCTTTCTCGTGCGGCTTCACCTGCGCCTTAATCTCCTGAATACCAACCTGTTGAGCGATGGATTCTGCTGCTTCCAGTTGATCACCTGTAAGCATGGCTACTTCAAGTCCCAAGCTCTTGAGCATAGCGATACTCGCCTTGGCGGTGGGGCGTACAGTGTCGCTAATGGCGACTACACCCACACCTTGGCCATCGACTGCAACCAGTATGGCTGTGTGTCCGGCTGCTTGTGTTTTAGTGTATGCAGATTGCCAGTTTACATGCTGGACGCCCTCACTCTTTAAGAAGTCAGCATTTCCGATTAGCACCGTATGGCCATCTACTACAGCTTTAACGCCTGATCCAGTAATACTTTCAAAGGAGAGAAGAGGTAAGAGTTCAATGTGCTTATCTGATGCATAATCAATAAAAGCACGTGCGATGGGGTGCTCTGATCTTTGTTCAGCTGAGGCAGCAAGTTGAATGATTGCCTGCATCGAATTGCGCGGTGTAGTACCGGACGGGTTATCCAATAAAATGAGTTCTGTGATACGGGGATCGCCAATTGTTAGCGTTCCTGTCTTATCCAGAACAATTTTGGAAAGCTTCGGAAGCTTCTCCAGGGTGTCACCGCCTTTGATCAAAACGCCCAATTCAGCTGCTTTACCCGTTGCAACCATAACAGCCGTTGGTGTCGCAAGCCCCAATGCGCAGGGGCATGCGATAATGAGCACCGATACAAAGGCAATGATGGATAATGCAAACGAAGCAGTGAAAAAGTACCATGCAGCGAAGGTGAGAATGGCTATGCCGAGCACAACGGGCACAAAAACGCCGGCAATCACGTCAGCCAGTTTTTGAATCGGTGCTTTTCTCCCTTGCGCGTCTTTGACGAGCTTTACAATCTGTTGAAGGGTGGTATCCTGGCCTACCTTGCTTACCTGACATACAAAGGCCCCGGTACGGTTGAGTGTGCCACCAACAACTTCGTCTCCGATCCCTTTATCAACTGGCAAGGGTTCGCCGGTGATCATGCTCTCATCAACTGCAGAGGCCCCGTCAATCACTTTGCCATCAAGGGGGACGCGTTCTCCGGGCCGAACCAGTATGTGATCTCCTACATTGATTTCAACCAGTGGCGTGTCAATCTCTTTCTTGCCCTGCAGCACGGTTGCGGTTGCCGGCTGCAGATCGATCATTTTCTCCAGTGCTGCACTGGTTTTCTGTTTTGCGTTTGCCTCCAATAGCCGCCCTAGCAAAACGAGCGCAATGATGGCCGCTGCGGCTTCAAAGTAGACGTCTGGGTGCTGGCCCGTCGTTTCCATGAAAAACCTTGGCCAGAACGTAGCAACCGTACTGTACACATACGCAGCACCAACTCCGAGTGCAATCAATGAGTTCATGTCTGCAGAACGGTAGCGCAGCAGCTTGAATGCACCGGCAAAGAAGGGATAGCCGGCCCATAACACTACAGGAGTAGTCAGGGCAAATAGCCAGTAATGCATCCCCGCGAATGAAATAGCGCCATGAGACATGGAGATAATTACAACGGGCAAGGCCAGTGAAACGGCAACGATGAATCGCCGGCGCAGTATAGCATGTGCACTCGACGTGGTCTCCGTCGAACTTTCCTGTTCTTGTGTGTTGGCTGACGAAAGGTCGGTGAGCTTATGCTGGGTCAGTAATCTTGTCAGCGCATCGCGTGAAATAATACGTTCAATGTGGATTATTTCTACTACTGGCTGGGCTTCGTCTTTCTTTATTTCGAAGGAAAGAATACCATTTTGGGCCTGGAAGATTTGCTGTAATGCTTCTTTTTTTGGAAGATGAGATGTTGTAAGCGGAATAAGGGTTCGCGTCTCAGGTATCGAGAAACCGGTTTTCTCGACTGTTTTAATCAGGTCCGAAAGGTTTGCCTGACTACCATCGTAGGCAATACGAGCTTGCTTGTTCGCGAGGTTTACCTGGGCAATTTCGACTTCAGGTCGCTTGGATAATTGCCTTTCAATCCGGACAGCGCAGGCTGCACATTCCATCCCTTCAACAGGGATCATGATCTCTGTCAAGGCTGCAGGAGCGGATGATTCCGTATTGCTAGAACGGGTGTTTGGTGGGCTAACGCGTTCTGTACTCATGCTTCGCATAAGGGTAGGTACATATTAAGTACCCTTACGCGATATAGGACTTCAAGTTCGTAGCTCGACTTTATCTATTTGGATCAAGTCTTGAATTTAAAATTGAAAATGTAAAATTTAGAATTTTCAATTTTTTTGAAGTTGCCTTGACTTTTGAGAAACGATTTTGCCTTAATTTTTCCCGTGTCCGGCAAACAGACGTGATATGGGAGTTTTCAAAAAGGCTTCTCTAATCCCATAAAGCTATAGATCAATTTTTCAATTGGCCAGAGCCCGGCGTAGCGCTTATGCAGGTATGGCCAATTCCTCTGTCATTTCTTCTATGCCGAGTAATCTGTCCAGATGTTCTTTGAGCCCTTCTTCGTTGTAGGGTTTCAGCAAGTATCCTCCGGCGCCGGCTTTCCGTGCCATTTTGATATCGTCTGCTTTGTTTTTGGCAGAGCACATTAAGATGGGAATCTGTTTCATGGCTTCTGTCTTGCGAATACTCGTAAGAAAAGCATGTATGTCGATGCCAGGTTTCAGCCATTCAGCATCCACAATGATCAAGTCAGTATCCGTAATTCTGAGCTGTTGAACAGCCTCAGGTGCACTCGTGGCTAGCATGATCTCGCTGTAGCCTAAATCTTCAAGACGTTCACGCAGAATTCGGGCTACGAAATAGGTCTCAACAACGATCAGAATATTCATGAGCGAAGCAGTAGAATGATGGATAATAGATAGATGGGGTGGTGATGCTAGAAGCATCGGCCAAATTCTGTAAATATTAAATCGACTTTGTTTAATAATAATTCTATCATTGTTGCAAAATGCAACAATGATTCGTTCATAATTGGCTAAATTGCATGCTTGTGACAGAATTGTGTGGAATGGCACATGTTTTGGTCACATATCATTTTATCTGCCCAAAGCCCTACTAACCAACTAAATAAACTGAAATGGACTGGCTCTCACCTGAGAATATTGCACTTATTGTTCAAGAGTATTTAATCCCTGCTGTAACTGCGTTACTATTATTATTTGTTGTTTTCATCGCAGCCGGCTGGGCTAAGCGTATGGTTAAACGCGGATTGGAAAAAACAAGCGTAGATATTACGCTAACAAAGTTTTTTTCCAATATGGCACGCTATGCAGTGCTCATCGTTGGTATCATTGCTGTATTAGGGCGTGTTGGCATTGAAACAGCTAGTTTTGCAGCTATTCTTGCAGCTGCTGGTTTTGCCATTGGTATGGCTTTCCAGGGTACGCTTTCGAATTTCTCTTCTGGCATCATGCTACTGGTTTTTCGCCCGTTCAAAGTGGGTGACCTTGTGAATGTCGGTGGTGTTACAGGCGTTGTGGATGAGATTGAGCTTTTCACCACCAATCTGAATACACCAGATAATCGACGCATTATCGTTCCTAACGGTGCTATCTTTGGTTCGACAATCGAAAACATGACGTTTCATGAGACACGTCGGGTTGATGTGTCTGTAGGAACAGATTATACCGCAGATCTTGACCAAACACGTCGCATTATAGAAGCTTCTTGCGAAGGTGTTAGCGGCCGGCTAACTGACCAGGGCGTGCAGGCTTATTTGGTTAGCTTGGGCGATTCTTCTATTGATTGGGAGGCGCGTGTATGGTGTAAGTCTGAGGATTACCTTGCTGTCAAAGATACATTGACCAAAGCAGTGAAAAACGGGCTGGATGCAGCCGGCATTGGTATTCCTTTCCCACAGAGAGATATACACATTGACGGCGTCATTACAGGTGGAAACTAGGTCCGGACTGAATATATCAGACTGAATAGACCACACAGAAGTTGACAGGGCTTGATTCCAGTATCTGATGCTTTTTCTCAGACTGGGTATAAAGATCTCTAAGCCAGGCCAGACGCGTTTGATGTACATCTTAGAAAGACGTTACATACAACGCGTTTGTGTCTGGCTGATTTGTTTTTGCGACAAATGTGTTCAATTATCCACAAGTGCATTGCTGAAATGGCAAATAAGTATAGAGAATCGTTCGCCTAAGTTACTATAAAACAATCTGGTACGATATCTGCGTTATCGTTATTTACAAGCTCCCCACAGTCTTTTTTAGAGACGAACGCATATTTTAAGACGCCAATTAACCTCGGCTGGTTTGTAGCCTTTGACAGCATTACCTGGTTTTAATGTTGTTCAGATACAGAGACTTTTAAAGCCTTCCTGACCAAGAGCATATCATCTGATATCTTAAGTACTTGGTTGCCGTTTGCTTAAAAAGGCTAAGCTGGAATGAGAGGATCGATCATGATATATTTGACCGGACAATTACTTTTCTTTTTACTGGTAACCGCTTTTCTTGGCTTTCTTGTTGGATGGCTTTTGCGGGGTGCCATGTTGCCTCTTTCTATGTTTGATGGCAATAATTACACTTACCATACGGCTGAAACGCAGGCTGAGAAGACCAATTATCAATTTGTGAACCAGCCCAGTACCGGCCCTTTTGTCGAAGCAGAGCCTACTGAATCCTAGTTTACCCAGAACTGTTTTCCTGGACAATGTTTTCAGGAAATAGGCAATAAAGAAGAGGCTTGTCGCTGTTTAGAGACAAGCCTCTTCTTTATTTACGGGAATAGAGAGTAGGACAGTTAATCCACGTCAGATTTCAAACTTGGGTACAAAACACCAAAGACAGGCTGGAAACCCCTTCAGAATTGGAAGTTCGTAGATCAACATTCATTATTCAAGGCTTTGTCCATCAGGACAAAGCCGTCTAGGTCGTTATGTCTTCTCCTTCTTGTTTGTACTTGTCCAATAACCTGTAGATCGTAGATCTTGTGACACCCAGGCGGAGCGACGTCTGGTCTACATTTCCCTTACAAAGCTTATAGGCGTGCATGACAGCCATTCGCTTTACATCCTCAAGCTGCATAATATCTTTTGGCTCCATGGTAGCCGTGAGGCCGCTGTAGGGATTTGAGGAGCCGGCATTCGATTCCATTTCTGCAGAACCTCTTGTTTCCGTAGATATGCTGGAATCTGTAACAGCAGGGTGCTGCGATGGAGCTTTGGGGCGTTTAATTATGCGCATTGCATCAAGCATCAGATCATCTGGGATGATTTCATCTGTGTCTGAGATAAGCAACGCGCGCTCGATTGCGTTTTTTAGCTGGCGTACGTTTCCGGGCCAGTCATATTCCAGGACTTTCCTCCGGCTGGCAGCAGAGAGTTCACGGGGCTGTACATCCGGATGACGCTTTAGGAAATCTTTCCTGAAAAATGTTGCGAGTAGCAAGGTGTCTTGATCTCGTTCCCTTAATGGGGGGAGATTGATCGGGAACTGGAATAAACGATAATAGAGATCTTCTCTGAATTGTCCATCCTGAATCATCGAAATGATATCACGGTTGGTCGCGCAAATGACCCGGACATCAACACGGATGGTCTCATTGCTGCCTACTCGTTGCACTTCCTGGTTTTGTAGCACACGCAGTAACTTAGCCTGAAGGTCAAGATTCAGCTCGCCGATTTCATCAAGAAAGATTGTGCCTTGATTTGCTTGCTCAAATTTACCCGTTTTGCGGGTATATGCGCCGGTAAATGATCCCTTTTCGTGTCCAAAGAACTCGCTTTCCATGAGCTCTCGGGGAATGGCCGCGCAGTTTACAACAACAAACGATTGCCGCTTCCGTGGTGAGTTGTAATGGATGGTATGTGCCACCAGTTCTTTCCCTGTACCACTTTCTCCAACGATCGCAACAGAAAGCCCACCGACCAGTGTTTTATTGATCAGGCGAAAGACCTTGCCCATACTGGCACTTTCCCCTGTCATGCCTGGAATACCATGAGGTACCCTCAGTTGCTCACGCAACAAACTAACTTCTTGCGTAAGCTTTGTGCGCTCTGCAATCTGTTCAGCCAGCTTATTGATTTTCATCGTGTCATCATACCCTTTGGTTACATAGTCGTAAGCACCGAGCTTTAATGCCTCAAGTGCTACGCTAACAACTGACTGAGATGAAACGACAATGACAGGTAATTTGGGTGTGGCAAGCTTAATTTGCCGCAGCGTTTCAAGTCCGCCCTGACCCGGCATGACGAGGTCCAAAAGGATGAGATGAGGACTTTGTCCAAGGGCATTGATGACATCTTCGCCATTGGAAAATGTTTGAATATCTACATTTTCTATTTTGCGCAATTGAAACTGTAGCAGGGCGCTATACTCTGGGTCATCATCTACGATGAAAATGCGAAACGACATGTGTGGCTCTGTTCTAAATCGTACGTTCTCTATAGTACTGTGCTAAAAGTCTCATGTAATTCTTCAGTTAAAGCACTGCTGGAATACACGACACGTGAAAATTTACATTCAAGAATGTTCTGCAACCTGTGTGGCATCGCTGTGGGTTACAGGTTTTGGGAGTCTAAACCAGAAGCATGCACCTCCTGATTTGCTGGGTGAGTAGCCGATAGAGCCGCCCCATCCTTCAATAGTGATTTTGCAAAAGTAAAGGCCTAAGCCTACTTGTCCCGTATTTCCGTTGCCTTGGGAAAAGCGGTCGAACAAGCCATCAATAAGGTCTTCCGGAACGCCGGTGCCTTCATCTTCAACGCTTGTTTCTATATAATTACCTGCATCTTTTACAGACACACGGATGTTTTGGCCATCTGTTGAGTAGCGAATAGCGTTGGCGATCAAGTTGTATAAAACACGTTCCAATCGCTCTGCTTCGCCGATGACTTTATAGACGCTATTGGGGTGCGCTCCGTTTACTTTTTCGCCATCTGTTTTTCCGCGCTCCGTTTTTTCCTGCGCAGCTTCCGAGGTAACCCCTAGTCGGATTCCTTTGAGCGAGGCCGTGGCTGTGAGCGATTGCACAACTTCGTGCGCGCAGACATTCACGTCGGGGGCAATGTCTGCTCCGATTAAAGTAGGTACAAGGGGCTTCACTTCGTTTGCAAAGGTCGATAGAATACTGCGAATGAGCCCCTGCATTTTATTCGCCTGGCGGAGGCCTATCCTAAGCAATTCGTTTCCATCTGATTCTACCATTTCTTCAGATTGGAGCAGGTTCAGACTGCCTTTGATGCCGGCTAACGGGTTGGATAAGTCGTGCACAATGCAATGCAGCAAAACCTCCCGTTTGTTGATCTCGTCTATCAGTTGCTCGTACTCAAGCCGTTGCTCTCGTGCCTGCTGGTAAATGGGCCATACTTCTTGCTGATACGGGATACGAAGTAACAGGAGGGGATGGTCTTCGATATAGATGGCCAACGCTTCGAGTAATTGCTCGTCGCCATCTGGCGCTGCTTCAGTCCAGACACCAGAAGACTTTCGCTCTTGCGAAGGCGTCACCCAAAAAGAAGCATTTCGGCTAAGAAAATCTTCCAGAAAATAGAAAACGTTACCAGGATTAAGTCCAGTAACACTGTTTTTCAGGTTTGGCCACAAATTTTGGAGCCATGCAGGGACATCACTAAGGAGTGTAAATGTGCCATCCTCGGTTCGTTCGAGTACTGCAATATCAAGATCAGATAATAACCTGGCAAGGATGGCAGACATGGCTTTATGTTGCAGGTTTCAATTTGAAGGTTTCAGACGTTCTCGCAGATTTAATGCTACTCGATAAAAAACCCACTGTCTGAAACGAAAACTAGAAATTCAGGATCTTTCTCGTAAGGGTTTCGAAGACCTCTTCAACTCCTGTGCCTGTTTTTGCACTCGTGTACATAATGGTCCATCCATTCTCTTCTAATTGCTTGATTTCCTTGTCCTGATTCTCCCATGGACTATCTAAATCTGTCTTGTTAAAGACTGCGATAAAGGGCAGTTCTCCGAGTTCATTTTCAACCTTTTGGCGTAGTTGGTGCGCCGCTTCAAAAGATGAACGCCTTGTGCTGTCGATGACCAGTAAAAAGCCGGCAGAGCCCTGTACATAATCCATCGAAAGCGCTTGGAAGCGATCCTCTCCATTCAGGTCCCAAAGCAGTAAATCGATGTTTTTCCCATCAATGTCTACCGTTTTTTTGTCGACCTTGGCACCCATCGTTGTCAGATACTTATCTGAATAGATCCCCTTTACGTAGCGACGGACCAGGCTCGTTTTACCCACTGCAAACGTGCCCAGCATGCATACTTTCTTCTTCATTGTTTATTACTGGAAGGGGCTTTGGGGATACGACTGGAATTATAATGTGCAAACAAAATTGCAGGTGTAATTAAAACAATCAACGTTAAAAGGTAAAAGTGGGTCGAAACGCGAATGCTGTTGCAAAATAATACAAAAAATCGGATTTAAAAGCTTTTGGCTAATTTTCGTTAGAGATAATGGTACTACGCGACGATCACTACTAAATAAACACGTTGCATCGCAGATGTATTCCTGAATCCTTGCCGTGCTATATGTTTATCTTATATGTTGACAGCATCGTTTTTTGAGAAATACTACTTTTGTGGTACTGAGACCTGCAGTCTAATTCGGTGATAGCTTACAATTACTGTAGCTAATGAAGCAGATATTGGTGAAATGGAACCGTTGTTTATGGCAAAAGTGCCTTGCCAGGATCTGTGAAAAATGAGAAAAAGCACCTTTTACTTGCGAAAACGTCTTTTTTTGATCTTTAGCAGGCGTAATTTCTTACTTTAAGCTCTGTGAGCAAAAGGTTTTATGTGCCGGCGCTAGCATGTGAATTTCATCAGATGCGTCATTTTTCCTTTGTGCTTATGCTAAGAAGGTGCAAAGCCGTATTTTCTAAACCATCTTTCAGACGTTTTTTCATTTCTATATGGCTTCAAATAATGGTACGCCAGACAGCGGTTCTGAGCCGCAAACAATAGTCGATCAAGAAGAACCTGGAGATATTTCTAATACGCATATGGGTGAACTAGACAAAGTCCGTAGTATCCTTTTTGGAGAACAAATTAAGGTATACGAAGAGCGGATTGCTCAAATAGAAGACGGGCTAAAACAGAACCTGGAAGTCCTGGGCTCTGATATCAATGAGCAAATAAAGGCGCTGGACGAACGTTTTAAATCTCAGTTTGATGAGATTTTGGAGCTATTGGGGAAGGAGACGCATAGTCGAGAGAACCAAAAAGATACGTTGTCCAGGGAGTTGGAGAAGATGAGTAGCGTCTTTGATGCTTTTAAGGAAAGCCAGCAAGGCAGGCTGCATCAACTTGATGAGTCGATGAAAGCCTCTTTGCAAGCAGAGTCGCAGCGTATGGATTCAGCACTGCGGGAAAAAGTAGAAGTGTTGTCTGTTGAGTTCAAAGAAGGACTTTCGCGTTTAGAACAGGGTACCTTAAATCGCATGCAATTTGCTGATTTATTGGCCAGCATCGCCGAAGAAATATCGCCTAACAGTTCCAGTAAATAGTATTGTAAATAGCTCCTTAGCGCTCAACGCGCTATTTTAGGGAGATATTATGCCAGAAGAATCAATAAATAGCGATTTAAACGCCGGCAAATCGGCTGCGTCCGACGGCGCTCAAAGTAATGGACATGGCCGTCAGAGAGGAGAAGATCCGCAAGTAGATCGTGACATGGACGAGTTGCGGCGGCTATTAATTGGTAACGAAGGCAAGCAAATTGAAGGGTTGCAAGCGCGCCTGAATGACGTATCCCGGTTTAAAGAAGAGGGCCAGGTTGATGCGATGGGGCGCGAGTTGCCGCAAGCCATAGCCTATCATAACAAAGACAATTCTAAGTTGGCCAATGCATTGGGGCCAACAATAGAAGAAACCATTAGTCTTTCTATTCGACGCAATCCCCAGCCATTTGCAGATGCAATCTTTCCAGTTATAGGGCCGGCTATTCGCCGCAGCATTGCTGAAGCTTTGCGTTCTGTAATCGAGTCTATGAACCGCGCCATGGAGCACAGTTTTTCTGTGCAAAGCATGAAGTGGCGTATTGAGGCGGCTAAATCAGGCCGGTCGTTTTCGGAGGTCATGCTTTCTCATACCTTGAACTATCGGGTAGAGCAGCTCTTCTTAATCGACAAAAAAAGTGGATTGCTTATACAGCATCTATTCGCTGAGACTGTTGAGGTGATGGATAGTGACGTTGTCTCAAGCATGTTGAACGCCATTCAGGATTTTGTCCGCGATTCTTTGGGGGCACCCCGGGAGGATGTGTTAGATACGATAAAGATTGGCGATCTCACAGTATTGGTTGAGCCGGGGCCTGATGCCATTCTTGCTGCAGTAGTGCGTGGCATTCCTACGACGGAATTGAGCATTACGCTGAAAGAAATTATAGAAGCCATCCATTTGCAGTATGGACATATACTGGATGACTTTGATGGAGATACAGATCCTTTAACGCCTGTGCTGCCGCTTATGCGCGCCGGCTTGCTGGAAAACTACAAACAGAAAGAACGGAAGCCTTATCGCCTGTGGATTATCGCCGGCATTATTGCGCTTGGACTGACCATCTGGTTTGTTTGGAGTTTTAGAAATTATATGCTCTGGACCGAGTATCTCGAAGACTTGAGAAATGAGCCGGGCCTGGTTGTAACCCAAACCTCCTGGGAGCAAGGCCGATTTGTGGTTGAGGGGTTGAAAGATCCAATGGCCACACATCCGGATTCACTTGTGCCGGAAGCGCTGCCGCTAGATCGGGTGGACGGCATGTGGGAGTCTTATCTTGCACTAGATTCTCTGATTATTATCAAGCGTGCAACCAAACAGCTGAGAGCGCCGGCTGGTGTAGCGTTTCAACTGGAAAACGACACCTTGTTTGCCCGTGGAAAGGCACCTGCCGACTGGATTGTGACGGCTCGAGAGAAAGCATCCTTCTTGTTGGGCTTTGCCACGTATGATGACCGTGGGGTTGCCGAAGACGTTTCTGCTGAAATAAATGATGCAATCGCAGAAATTAGAAACACGTTCATATCATTTGCGCAGGGCGCTTCTGTTTTTGCGCAAAATCAACGTCCTGAGTTAAACAGACTTGTTGACAGGATTCAGTTGCTTGAGGCGCTGGGCGCAATGGCAGACAGAAACGTGCTGATTTATGGCTCTGCAAGCAGCGAAGGAGATTTGAATGCAAACCAGCGATTAAGTCAGGCGCGTGCGCGGAGTGTTAGAGAGGCGCTCGTGACTGCCGGCTTGTCCCTTGAGTTGATCACAGCGATTGATACCGGAGATCCTCGTGTGTCGAGCTTTGAGTCGTCAGAAGCTGAACGGGCTGCCAATCGCCGGGTGACGTTTGATATTGTGGAGAGATAGGAGCGATTTGGTACACAGCGTTTCGTTTATAGTAATCAGTTCTGAGCAGTAGTAAAAGCGGTATAGCGGGTCGTATACCGGCGACCTAACCATTCTCCATTCAATAGCACCGAAAGCCCACTTCCAAGCTGATTGTCTGCTCGAACCAAGTCAATTCGTAAACCTCAGTGTGTCCTTTTTTTATACAATTCAGACGCAGATTTTTGCATTTGTTGCAAAATTAAACATCGTCGAAGCTGACTTTCTCTTGCCTGATACCTACTGGGGATATCCTTAAAAAGCTTCATTTTAGCTCAAAATGAGCGTTTTGATGAATTTTTTTGCAGTAACAAGATGGAATTGGCACGCGCCGAATTTTCAACTGGCACGGAGTTCGATTGTAGACCAATCACAAGCTGACATCACGATTTAGAAAGATGCAGCTGCTCTTTGATCGAATATGAATTTTGAGGATTGGGATAGCGATATCTCATACGACAAAGGTGCGCGTGCATTCGTGGGTCGGGCACGCGCACCGGAGTTGTCCTCCAGAAAATCCGAGGACGGTAAAAGCATTAAGTGGGTCGAATGCGATAGCCATCTCTCGGGCCTTTTACATCCGAGGCAGGTTGATGCGTTTGAGTGGGTCGGGCGCTGAAATCTTCCCCTCGGGCCTTTTACATCCGAGGACGGTGAATGTGTTTACGTGGGTCGGGCACAGACATCTTCTCCTCGGACCTTTTACATCCGAGGTCAATGAATGTGTTTGAGTGGGTCGGGCACAGACATTTTCCCCTCGGACCTTTTACATCCGAGATCGATGAATGTGTTTCCGTGGGTCGGGCACAGGCATCTTCCTCTCGGACTCTTTACAGAAGAGGGTGCGTGTGTTTCAGTGGGTCGGGCACACGCACTTTCGACTTTTGCCCCTCTTTAGGTTCTCTACTATCCCCCGTGGCTGTCTCCCGCCATTTGCATTCCCGGCACGATGGAATATCGAACACCCAACAAGGAATTTTCAATTACGAAGTGTTTCTCAAATCCTTCGAAATTCAAAATTCCTTGTTGGGTGTTCGATATTTGTTTTCTCTATATCTGGTTTTGGCCGATCTCTTAAGTCCAACAGCAACCAGATCAACCCCCCTTCGAAATTCAAAATTCCTTGTTGAGTATTCGATATTTAATTTCTCTATATGCAGGTTTTGGCCGATCTCTTAAGTCCAACAACAACCAGATCCCCCCCCTTCGAAATTCAAAATTCCTTGTTGAGTATTCGATATTCAAGGTTTTGTCAAACAGACAAAACCGACCTACTCCGTACCCATTTCGCCGGCTACTGGTCGTGAAACGTTGCCGGCACCCAGTACGCTCTGATCAAAATCGATCAGGGAGCCTGTCATCATGCCTGACTCGCTGGAGGCCATCCAGGCAATTGCTCTCGCCGCTTCATCTGGCTTGATGAGCCGGCCAAAAGGCAGATCAGCCTCCGCCTCACCGAGCCAGTTTTCGTCACGATCGTGATAGGTTTTTTGTATATCGTGCTCCCAGGGCGTATCTGCCCAGCCCAGCATCAAGCCGTTGACCCGTATCCGGTGGCGCATGACGGCATAAGCGGTATTTTTGGTTAGCACGGCGAGCCCTCCTTTAGAGGCAGAATACGTCCCGATAAACGGTTGTCCGCCGTGAGCGGCAACGCTAAGAACATTTACAATGGCACCTTCGATCTTATGCCGGCGCATGTTCTTGATGCACGCCTGCATCAGTATAAACGGTGCGCGCATGTTAATGGCCATCATTTTATCCCACAGCTCTACCGTCGAATCGAAAATTGAACCTCTGGAGGTCAGGGCTGCAGCATTAACCAGTACATGGATTTCTCCAAAGGCGTTTTCTGCAGTATCAATGATGCGACGGCAGTCATCTACATTTTCCAGATCTGCTTTTACAAATACAGCATTGCAGCCGGCTTCTTTTAGATCGCGAACAACTTTTTGGCCCCGGCCTTCATGCCGGCCCGTAATCAGCATGCCACTGGCACCTCTTTCAACAAGGAGTCTGGCTGTAGCTTCGCCGATGCCGCTGGTGCTTCCTGTAACAATTACATGTTGGTTTTCGAACACGTTCACAGCTTTTTGTTTATAATGAATGAGGCATATATCGATTGTGCCTATAAACTATGAAGCAGTAAGCGCAACGCCAATTAATAGGGAGGAGCCCTTGGGATATGTCAAAATCACGTCTGTATAGTGACCAGGAAATTAGTTCTATCTTAAAACGCGCCGGCGAAATGCAGGCTACCGAAAGTCCGGAAGAAACACATGGTCTTTCACTGGAAGAATTGCAGCATATTGCCGCGGAGGTAGGCCTGGATCCTAAAATAATTGCGATGGCAGCAACTGAGTTGGAGCATTCAGGCATTGAAGAGAAATCATATGGCTTGCTTGGTGCGTCTACTTCCATGCATGTAGAACGCGTGATTCCGGGCGAAATTGATCAAGCATTATTGCCAGAGGTAGCCGCAAAAATTGGCGAAGCTTTTGGGATGGTGGGGAGATCTGGCCAGGTGGGCAAATCGCTGGAGTGGACGCATTCAACGGAGCGTGCCAATCTGCAGGTAACCGTGATGCCACACAATGGGCAAACCAAGGTGCGTGTCATTGGCAAATTCCCCCGTGTGGCTTTAGCTTATTTTTTGCCGGCCCTGATTATCGGTGGGTTTTGGAGCGGTATCATTCCCCTGGCGAAGGAGTTTCTCCTGCTATTGCATTTAGCATAGGGGCTATGGGCTTAATCCTTGGGTATTTCCTGTCGCGTTTTGGTTTTAGCGCGTACGTAAGAAAGAAAGAGCGCGCAGCGGAGAAGTTGATGCGACAGTTGGATGATATGATCGACGAGCCGGCGCAGGTGTCGCGCGTTACTGAAACAGAAGGCGGGCGCATCGAATTGCCGGATGTTGATATTGAAGCGCCGGCTGGGTCCAAAGAGGCCAATCGGGAAAAGAGTTAGTATCGTTGCCGGGTTTGGTATTAGCGTAAATATACTGCCTTGATAGTGTGCCGTGATACACCGTCGGTGGCTGTAACGAAGTAAACACCACTGCTCACATGCTTGGGTATCCATTCAAATTCATGTTGGCCGGCATGCACCTTTTCTTTTTTTAAGGACCAGACCTGTTGGCCCAGGAGATTGAAAACCTTAACCTCGACTGTGCTCTGAGTTGGTATGTCAACCTGGAATTTAGTACCGATATTGAATGGATTGGGGTAGTTTTGTTGCAGACTGAAAGTTTCAGGCAGAGATGATGAATCAAGTTCAACATTCGTAGCCGTTCCAATGGTGAAATTCCATACAGACGACCAATTCGTAAACGGACCATCCGCAAATGAAGATCGGATACGCCAGTAGTAGGTTGTTGCCCAGTTAAGTTCTTCCAGTTCGATCGTACGGTCGTACCTTAATGTGTCATTTACGACAAGAGTAGAGAAATCGCTGCGGGTTGATATCTGGATATTCGTTTCTGCTCCACGAACTCGATTCCATCTTAGAACAGGATTTGGGGTAAGGAAACCGGTGTCGCTGGTTGGACTTGTTGGGATGGGGGGTGTCAGTTTATTTGGGGAATTTAGAAATCGTATGATTGTACCTTCCTGTACCACAGATCTAAAGTCATAATCAGGGTGATCCTCATTGCCAGAGAACTGGAGGTCTCGAAAAACAGATGTAGGGGTCGTATCCGGTAGATCGAAGTCGGAGAGGTCGGCGCATCCGACTGAAATATCACTTAGTGCAGACTCTGCAATATCCGCCCAATCCTGAAACTGGGTCGCTACATAAACGCCAAAAAACTCTTGTGTTACTTTCCAGGGCGAATAATATTCATTTCGATCATACGAAAAATAGCAACCACTCTTAAAGGCTGCTATCATTTGTACATCATCATCCTTGTTGTTTTCTCCATTTTGATCTACCAAGCCGATATCCCAGATTTCGAATGGAATGGCAAAGGTTCTTTCAAGAGTAATTGTGTCTTCAATAGATTTGTATGTAGCTGCATAAGACCCTTCTTTTGTGAACCGAATTTCATAATTATTGGGTGCATGATTTACGAAACCGCGCTCTGCATCAATGGCATATTTGGTTATAATGTTGAATTCTTCGGTGCTGTTCAGGTCCTGATGAACGAGGTTACCATTGAATGCCTGACAGCCGGCGTCTTCACTAGCGTCTATAGGGCACGTTGGTGCACCGTTGGGCCCACTAATTTCGAGAAAAGGCAAGCTGCCATCGTAAGTCCTTGGCATAAATCCAGCATCTAAATCGGCATTTCCTGTCGAAAAGGAATACACTTCAGAAGGTGAACCTATTCCCGATGTGCTTAATGCACGAACGCGCCAGAAGTAGGCACTTTTATCGGCTAGCTCAGATAATTCAAACTCCCCTAATTGGATATATTCATGATTTCTGTATGTAAGTGTAGGAGCCACCAGGTATTCATCTGCACTTTGAAAAGAAGCATCGTTGCTTATTTCAACGAGGTAAGCATCCCCATGATCGACGGTAGACCATTCAAGTAGGACACTGGACGCCTGGCCAGTTGCCTGATCATCTGGAGCAAGAATTTGAGGAGTATTGGTCGGGATTACAGGCTGAGCTATGCTATAATCCTTTAGCCCATCATCCCATGCAGCTTGAACAATGCGATCTGCATCTCGCAATTGTGTAATGGAATCTAGATGATCGGCTCCTCTAGCCCAGATGATGCCAAAAACGATCTCGTTTTCTTCTCCAGGGTACATTGTAAATGGGCCGCTGGACAGTAGAATTCTCCTGTCTCCAACTCTACTGGGTAAGTTATCCCCAAGGTTTGTTTCGCTCCAAAACTGCCCAGTTACTGGGTCGCCAGGAAGCATAATGGTTACGGTGTCCATTGTGGCTTCTGGAACACAATCACCATAGGGAAGGCAACCGTCCAATATGACCTCTCCAACTTCCTCACGCAATTGTGTTGAGTCGTTGAAGATAGAATAAGGCAATATACCACGAAGGTGGTTTTGCCTTATGGCTGGTCCCAGGCCGTCTTCTACACGATTATTAACAATAAAGACTTCAAGAGAGAGCCGCTCGTCTGATTCATCAATGAGCCCATCTTCATCATTATCGAGGCCGTCATTGTTAACAAGCGGGCCTTGAAGAACATCAATACCAATGGCTGGAGGTGCAATTCCATATCCGCGGACGTCATCATTGTCAGCATTGTAAACAAACCCCATACCGAGGGATGTGTCAGCGCCGGCGTAGTCGTCAGCAAACCCTCCTAATACCATGTCTGCAAATAAGCCGAAGTAAGCTTCTTTAAGCGGTTTTTCCCCACGATACCGGAATTTGTATTTGTAAAACGTTGTGTTGGCCAGCGCAGGATCTTCTGCATTGGCGGCGCCGGCCATCGCTTGAATTTCCATACCAACTTGAGGTGTGCCGCTTAAAATATGCTCACCTCCAAGATCGTGCATTAACCAGAAAGCAGATTGATCTCCTATTAATTCTGGACGATCTCCACCTTCAATATTATAGTTGTTTGGAATGCCATCGCCGTCTTTTACAGGTGCACCAGCATACCACGGCCAATCTTTGAAGTCGGATGTGATAATACCTAGGCGGTCGTAAATCAAGAAATCGCGACTGCTTACGTTGTATATTCTATCGTAGATACTACAGTCTGGAGGTGGATTTCCTTCTTCGTCAATGATACCTGGCCAAAGTTCTTGTCCAAAGTAAGTTGAATAGATTGAACGAAATTCTCCTTCTACTTCTCCTCCTATCCATATGCTTGCAGCGTCGATGGCACTAAGTTTATCCTGTTTAGGTACAAAATAGCTTACTCTCTGGCCTGTACTGAAATAGCTGAATAATGAGCCATCATTTGCAATAGGTGCCTGAACATTGTTAATGTCTAGAAAAGAAACTGCTGAGCCTAATTTACATTGCTGAGCCTGTGCTATAGAATGCTTAGGGAAAAGGATAATCAGAAAGGCGCTACAAATGAAGTAGCATCTGAGATATAAAAATGATGGCGGTTTAATGTCGTATAGCA
Organism: Rhodothermales bacterium; assembly: GCA_045106435.1. GTDB lineage: Bacteria > Bacteroidota > Rhodothermia > Rhodothermales > JAHQVL01 > JBCCIM01. The sequence goes on along the minus strand of JBGCEN010000570.1, from coordinate 887 downwards.
TATAAATGCCGTTTATTTATGCACTGGTTATCTACATAAACGGATTTTATATAATGATTGCGACATGGGAATGTTAAGGCAGTTGATTACGAGAAAGAATCTTTGCCTTAGAACTCATCCCAGCACGGCCCTGACCACTTCGCCATGCACATCCGTTAGCCTGTATCGCCGGCCCTGATGTTTAAAAGTTAAACGCTCATGGTCAATGCCCATCAAGTGGAGAACGGTTGCCTGGAAGTCGTGCACGTGGACCTTGTTGTCCTGTGCGTTGAAGCCAAATTCATCTGAGGTGCCGTAAGAAATCCCCGGCTTTACGCCACCGCCGGCCATCCAGATCGTAAAGGCATACGGATGATGATCGCGCCCCCAATTTCTCTCATCTTCTATTTTACCTTGTAAAAAAGGTGTTCGGCCAAACTCGCCGCCCCAAATTACCAGGGTGTCTTCCAGCATGCCCCTTTGTTTCAGGTCTTTGACCAGCGCAGCACTCGGGGCGTCGGTATCCATGCACTGGGTTTTGAGCTGATAGTTGAGGTTTTTATGCTGGTCCCAGCCGGCGTGCATGAGCTGGATAAACCGCGTGCCGCGTTCAGCGAGCCGGCGTGCCATGAGGCAGTTGTAGGCGTAGCTTCCCTGCGTGTGTACATCCGGTCCATACATGTCGAGGATATGCTGGGGTTCATTGGAAAAATCAGTCAGCTCGGGTACACTCGCCTGCATCTTGTACGCCATCTCGTATTGGGCGATACGCGTGGCTATTTCAGGGTCGCCATAGTCGTTGTAGTTAATTTCGTTGAGTTGCGCGATGTCATCAAGAATGCCCCGCCGCACCTCGCTGCTCATGCCGTCAGGATTTGAGAGATACAGCACGGGATCGCCGCTGCCTC
>JBGCEN010000569.1:0-12905 GCA_045106435.1 Rhodothermales bacterium | reverse complement strand
AAATAAATGAAGTATTGAGCAACATAAGGTACGATGAGTACGAGTGGTGCGAGGTGTACGAAAGAAGCTCAGTTTCCAATTTTGTACATCTCGTACTCTTTGTGCTTTTCGTACCTTTCCTTGCATAAGTTCAATAACTTTGCTGACAAATAACTAGTACTCTGTCAGCAAAGTTAATAGAGTATTGAGGTTCATAGGTACGAGAAGTACAAAGGGTTCGAGATGTACGAAAGAAGAAAAGAAGACTTTTTCGTACCCATCGTACGCTCATACGCTTCGTACCCTGAAAATCTGATACTCCATTTATTTCCCTGACAGAGTACTAGGGTGGGGAATCTGTCTAAAGCGCTACCTTCAGGCATTTTTAAGCGATTGCGCTTCGCAAAGATACTTCGCTTTGCTCAGCATGACAGGACTAAATACTTGTGCTGGTACTTAGTATTCGCTAGTTAACGCCTTGCTTAGCGCTCAGACAGCCAGGCATTAAAGACTGGTGACCAGGATGGATTGCCTTTAAATACATTGGGGCCGTGTCCACCTGTTTCGAATATCAACAAGCGAGCAGCCACGTCATTTGCTACCAACTGTCTATAGTAGCGAAGGCTGTTTTCCTCTGGCACGACCTTATCATCGCCGGCGTGCAGTATGAAGGTGGGCGGTGTATTTTCAGTAATTTGTAATTCACTGGAATAACGTTGAACCATTTCATATTCGGCATCCGGACCTATCAAGTTTCGCCTGGATCCTACGTGTGTCACACTTTCATCCATGGTGATGACAGGATAGAATAAAATAGCAAAGTCAGGCCGGCTGCTTTGTTGTTCGATTGGGTCAGTTGCCTGATCATCTCCCGCATCAAATACAGTCGAAACCGTGCTGGCAAGATGCCCGCCGGCAGAAAATCCCCATACCCCGATTTTATCAGGATTAATGTGCCACGCGGCTGCATGATGTCTTGCTGTGCGGATTGCGCGCCGGGCATCATCTGCCGGGATATTGTGGTGCTGATTGGGTAGTCGGTATTTCAACACAATCGCTGCAATACCCTGTGCTGTTAATATGTCAGCAATCTGTTTGCCTTCAGAATCTATACAAACGCCACCGTACCCACCGCCTGGCATAACCACTACTGCTTTTCCCGTTGCCTCTTCCGGTAGATAAATGGCAAGCGCCGGCTCCGAAATATTGCGAATACACCCACCCATTTCTTCGGCGCCCGTCAAACCATTTTCTTCTGCCGGCCCGTTCGGCCAAAGGGGCATCTCGATCACCTCGCTACTTCGATTGGAGGTACCTGGGTTTTGTGAATAAGCGGGAGCGGTGAATATTATGGATCCGAGTAGGATGAAACAGATCAGATAGGTGCGTTTCATGGCACTTGGTTAGTTAGTATCCCTTGACGTCATTCGAATTATTATAATAGACAATCTATTTCAAGAAGTGCATAGTTCTCTGCCAACTAAATACGAGCGCGCATAATCCTATAAAAGAACAGAAAGGGCGAATATTATTTTTGTCTTCCCCCTCTTCCCCTCAAAAACTCACCTGGCACCATCAACTTGGTAGCATTGCGCTTTTGCATGCTCGATTTTACATGCTCTTATCAAAAAGGAGCCATGAGTCCCTTTTCTTGTCGAAACACCGATAATCACACAATCGTAACCAGCAATAAATAGAAAGGAACGCACTCCACTCTCCGGTACCTGCCAGCATGCGCTTCCTGATCGTCCTGTTCTACTTACTCAAACTTGTTTTATCTATGCATCGCTTATTTCTTCTGGCCTTGGTGCTGGTAGCTACGCCTGCCTATGCCCAAACCATTGCACCTGAACGAACAGGTGTTGAGCCTGTTGACACCTCTGCTATTTCATTTATCAAGGCTGAAGCCATGGAGCGCGGCCAAGTGATGGACCACGCAAACTGGATGACCGACGTACATGGTGCCCGGCTTACTGGTTCTGAAGCCCTGGATCGGGCGCAGCACTGGGCCCACGATCGTTTTGAATCAATGGGCATTATGGCTGAAATTGAACCCTGGGGGACCTTCGGTCGCGGTTGGTCATCGGACCACGTCGGTATGGCTGTCCACGTTGACGGACCTGATGTTGCTACCCAATCATTCCCTATCACAACCACACCAAAAGCATGGAGCCCATCCACTGGTAGTGTGAGCGGCGAGTTGGTTTTGGTTGATACAGATTCTGACGTAGACGTTACAACGCTGGATCTTGAAGGCAAAATTGTATTGTTGGGTAACATCAACGAAGTAGCACGCGGGCTAGAGCCTCTTGCATCGCGGCACGATGAGCATGATTTGCTTGAAATGGCCAACGCCGGCCTCGCCGGCACCCGTGGTGCGCAACGCCGCTACAGCCCCGAAGTACTTGCCCGTTTCCGCTCACGTCGCGCTAAAACCGATGCACTGCTTAACGCCAATCCACTGGCAATCCTGACGGCTTCTGGTACCGGTGGAAGTGGTGCGGTAAGAGCTACACAAGCGGCTGTCCCGTCTGGAGCCACAACCGGAGCAGGTGGACGCTCGGCGCCATGGGCAGCAGATGCCAAGACCGTACCTCAGTTTGCTGTGCTCGACGAACACGCCAATCGCCTCATTCGGCTTGCTGAAGCTGGCCAGAAGGTAACCATTGATATCGACTTCGAAGCGATGTTTACCAAAGAAGAGATCGTCGAAGAAAACGTGATTGCAGAAATCCCTGGCACTGATCTGGCAGACGAAATTGTGATCATCGGTGCGCACTTTGATTCATGGCACAGTGGCTCAGGAGCTACGGACAATGCCGCCGGTTCGTCTGTGGTCATGGAGGCTGCCCGTGTACTCAAGGCCTATTATGACCAGCGGGGTGAAGGACCGCGTCGCACGATACGTTTTGCTTTATGGAGTGGTGAAGAGCAAGGCCTTTTGGGTTCTCGTGCCTACGTTAACCAGCACTTTGCGACCATCCCTTCTTATGGACAGCCGGCTACAGATGTGAAGCCAGCGCAGGCCAAAGTATCTGCTTATTACAACATGGACAACGGCTCAGGAAAATTCCGCGGCGTGTACATGCAGTCTAACGATGGCGTTCGCCCGATTTTCCGTACCTGGCTCAATGCCTTTGACGATCCGGAAGCACAGACACTAACCATCCGCAATACGGGCGGCACAGACCATCTTTCGTTTGATGCAGCCGGCATTCCTGGATTCCAGTTTTTGCAGGACCCACTCGCCTACTTTGCAAAAACGTGGCACACCCACATGGATGTCTACGATCACCTTGATCCGGAAGACCTGCAGCAAGCTGCTGCAATGATGTCTGTATTTGCGCATCATACCGCAGAGCGCGACCAGCCGCTGCCAAGAAAACCACTGATTTTGGATCAGAGCAAGTTTTCTAATTAGGCACCTTGTAGATTTTTTATTGGCGTTTTGAAGAGCGCATGAGAGAAGAGAGCCAGGACGGGAAATGATCACCCGCCTCTCTCTTTTTCTCATGCGCTCTTCATTTGTAGAAGCTAATCATCGAAGGAGGAATGGAGAGGTCAGAGTTTAAAACACTTCGAAATTGGATATTCCCTGATCAGTTTTCAGTGATCAGTTTTCAGTGATCAGATTTGCCGGGTCCGATTACTGAAAACTGATATTGGTATCATGAGCAAACGCAGTCCTGAAATGTTGACTTCCTCTTTCTCCCTCTCAACATCCTAAGTCTACCTCAAACCTCCGCTACTCAACGGCATCAATCAACGTAGGTATTTCCCATACAAAGCGTCCATCCTGTTTATAGATGGCGCCGCGTTTCATAACAAAATGAACCTCTTTTAAAGTATCTGGATTGTCCAGCGGGTTTTCAGATAGCGCAATCAAGTCTGCGTGTTTGCCTACTTCTACCGTGCCTTTGTCTGATTCCCAACCCATCAAAGTAGCTCCGTTGATTGTTAAAATCCGGAGCAAGTCTGCCGGCGAAACACCTGCGTCCTGGTAGCTCTCTATGAAGGAGATGGTCTTCGATCCGCGCGTATGCCCTTCTACATAATCTGTCACGTCTGCACCAAAGGCAATGGAAACCCCGTTTTTGTATGCACGACTGAGCCGGTCAATGCGTTTGTCATACAACTCCTTGGCAAGTGCGTCGTCGTACCCGGTGAAGTAGCCTGAGTAGTCTGCGGGAAAGTCTGTGCCAACAAGGAAAATGCCTTTCTCAACCATCTGCTGCATATCATCATCATCCAATTCCCAGGCGTGCTCTAGCGAAGCAACGCCGGCGGCAATCGCGTTCTTTGCACCCTGGCTCGTGGCCACATGTGCAGCCAGCTTGGTGCCGGCGCGCGTTACCTCATCTACAGCAAACTTGATGTCTTCAATGGTGTAGATGTACGCAAAGTCATCCACCACAATTTTTATCAAGTCGGTACCATAATGCAAATTCTGGCGGATTGCCTTGCGCATTTCATCATTAGAATCAGCGATTAAGTACTCAGGCTCTACCAGTTCCGGGTGCTCCGGCTGCAGTGTAAACTGCCCACCAAAAGGAGCGATAATACGCCCGACAACCTGCATGTCTGGCCCCGGTATCCATCCTTCGTTAACAGCTTGTTTCAGATCCAGATCTGCATAATTGCCATTGTTGCCCAAATCTCTAATCGTTGTGAATCCGTGCTCCAGTAAAGACCGGGCATTGGTAACACCCTGGATGGCGCGGTACGCTGTGGTTTCAACCACATTTGTAATAAAGAAGCGCCCAAAGTCGCGCCCCTGCTGTGTTGATAATGCGAGATGGGTATGCGCTTCAATCATGCCCGGCATAACCACTTTATCGCTCAGGTCAATGACGGTGCCGGCATCTGAAGGAATCCGGACATTGGCACCCATCGCAACGATGCGTTCATTCTCGATATGAATGACCTGGTTTTCGAGCAGCGTGCCCGATGCCACATCTACAACACCGCCGGCGCGAATGTAGGTTGATTGTGCCTGCACAGTGCCGGCAATAAATAATAGAGATAAACTAACCAGAGATAAGAACAGTGAGGTATACCGCATAAAATTGTGATGGGAGTGGTTCTTCAAAACCTTTCAATAAACGATGTTTTAGCCGCGTTATCCAAATGGATAACACCTCGAATTTAAAATTGAAAATGCAAAATTTAGAATTTCCAATTTTTTTGGGCTTACGCATATCTCCTTTTGGAGGACAAACACTGTTTACGTACTTTTTATGTACAAATGCGAATTCAGCATTGAATTGTTTGAAATCTAGCAAAACAACCAATCTTGTCATTCCTCCTTTCGTCGGGATGACATAATGGATCCAGTTAGAGAGGTCGTACCAATTCCCTTTTCTACCCTTTTCTTGAATAAAAAGATGATTACTGTCTTGAAAAAAACGCTGCCGGCGTTAATCCTGCTTGTACTTGTGTCTTCCTGTGATGAACAAACCCAGGTACCCGTAGAAAGTGAGCCTACCTGGGAAACCATCGCGTCTTCCAATCAGCCCATGGAACGTCATGAGCATGCCTATGTAGCTGTTGGCGATTTGTTTTATCTCGTGGGGGGACGTAATGAGCGTCCTGTTCAAGTGTACAATCCTGTCTCCAAGACCTGGGATACGCGGAGCGCCCCTCCGTTTCAGATGCATCATTTTCAGGCTGTTGCCTATCAGAACAAGATTTACATCATGGGGGCCTTTACCGAAGGATTCCCGTATGAAAAACCCATTCCAAACATTTACATCTACGACACGGCAACGGATGAGTGGTTGGAAGGCCCTGAAATCCCGGCAGATCGCCGGCGTGGGGGCGCTGGAGTTGTTGTGTATCAGGACCAGTTCTATATCGTGAGCGGCATACAAAACGGCCATGCAGATGGGCATGTTACATGGCTGGATCGATATAATCCAGCGACGGGTGAGTGGACGCAGCTGGCCGATGCGCCGCGTGCGCGAGACCATTTTCACGCGGTCGAAATCGATGGCAAATTGTATGCAGCAGCGGGCCGGCGCAGTTCGTTTGCAACCGACCAAACCATCCAGTTAACCATGTCTGAGGTTGATGTATACGATTTTGCGACGGATACCTGGACAACCCTGCCTGCCTCAGCGAATCTGCCAACCGAGCGTGCCGGCGTTGCGGCTGTTGGTTACAAAGGAAAACTTGTTATTCTGGGGGGAGAAAGTGCAAGGGTTGTACCTGGCGCAGAGAACCCGCAGCCAGCCCATGATGAAGTTGAAGCCTTTGATCCCGAAACACAGCAATGGGAAACGATGGTGCCGATGAATCAGGGGCGGCATGGTATGCAGGCTTTAGTGCATGGTGATAATATCTATGTTGCAGCCGGCTCTAAAACGCTTGGCGGCAATGAGATTAATTCGCACGAGGTCTATTTACCCTAGTTCAACGTTGAACAGACAACGTCTTGAATATCGAACACCCAACAAGGAATATTCAATTTCCAAGTGTATGAGAACCTGCGAAATTGGACAGCTCTTGTTGGATGTTCGATATTCAAATTGAAGATTTATGCTGCGCGAAGCGCTGAGGTGTCGGTTTGTTGTGCAACTTCAGCGGCTGCGCTTTTCATAGTACCGGCAAGCAACCCGTATGCGGCGGTCCATGCCTCTTCAACCTCAGGTGTAAATGTATCGCCTAACCCTTGTTCTAATGTCCAAAGTAACGCTGCCCCTACCGTATCGTAATGTGCATCTTGCACGCCATATTTCACGTGCTCACGCCCGAGTTGCTGTACGGTTGGTAAAATCGTATCGAGGCGGCTGATTCCTTTTACGACAACATGGAGTGCTTGCATCAGCTTTTTCCCCTGTTTCTTCAGGTCTCCTTTGAAGAGTGGGCGAAGGGAAGGATCGATTGTGAATAGCCGGCTGTAAAAGAGCTCAGCTGCCGTTTCTGCGATGGGTTCAACTTGCTTGAATGTTGTTTGAACAAGCAATATCTGATCTGTTTGCATGATGGTTCATTTATAAGATTTAGAATACGCTTGTACTTGCGCAGAGACAGAATAAAAGCGGCAAGTACAGCAGATGTGATAATCCTGATATGCTGTAGCCAAGTGTTGCGTCAGAGAAATACTTGGTTGCCTGACTACTTGATTGTAATCGGGCAGAAGACCAAAGTAACCTGTTTCTGATGCCATCGTATTGATAGAAAAATAATCCAATTGAGTCTCTATGACATTTACCAAGGCACGCAAGATGATCAGGCTTATCATGCCGGTCTTTGCACTTTCTTTTCTTGGATGGCAATTTTACTCCATGCAGGCAAAAGACGTCGATGACAGTTTTTTCGAGAATGACACGGCGGTTGAGGTTATTAACAGCGTTGAAACCATAGCATTCAAACCTACAACGGACACCCTTGGTGTAGGCTTTTTATTTTACCCCGGCGCATTGGTGGATCCGGATGCCTATGTGCCGATGGCCAGACAAATTGCTGAGGCTGGTTATGAAGCGCGTATTATCAAAATTCCGTACCGGATGACGGGCATGGAATGGCAAAAGAAAGAAGTAGAAGCACGAACAACGAGTGCGCTGCTAAATAACAAAAAATGGGTACTGTCGGGCCATTCGAGAGGCGTACGCATGGCATTGGCGTATGCAGCAGATAACGAATCGAGTTTAGCCGGCTTGATCCTTATTGGTTCTTCCCACCCCCGGGAAGTTGATCACACAGGGTTGGGTATTCCTGTGATGAAGGTATACGGAACCAGAGATGGCCTTGCCAGCCCGGAAGAAGTTGAACAATTCAAGCACAACCTGCCGGCACACACGAGTTGGGTACGCATCGAAGGCGGGAATCACGCGCAGTTTGGTTGGTATGGTGGACAATTGGGAGACGACGATGCAACCATCAGCCGGGTCGATCAACAGAAGCAATTACTGGCTGCCATTGATGGGTTTTTAGGCCGGCTTTGATTCAATAAATTTGTATCATCAAGTGGTTAACCGACCTGATTTCGCCGGCATTAATCACCACCTACTCTCATGCTCAAAGTTCTAAAAGCTTGCCCCTGTATCGTAAGAGACAACCGGATCCTTGCCTTTGTACATCCGGATGGCAGTTTTCAAATACCAAAAGGTAGCGTTGAGGATCACGAGTCAATAGAAGAAGCAGTGCTGCGCGAATTAGCCGAAGAATCGGGCATTCAAACCGGCACCATCTCGGACAAGATTGGAGAGATGGACTGGCTGATCGAGGCAGGCACAACGACGTATAGCAGGGCGCAACACCAGGCGTGGCATATTTATCTGATAGATCCCGGTAAATCATTACCGGACAACTGGCAGCACAAAGCCGTTGGCAGCAAAGCTGAAGAAGGGCTGATTTTTAGCTATTTCTGGCAGCCACTGGATGACAGGCCAGAAGCTTTTCACCCCGTATATCTACAAGTAATTGATATGGTGGAAGCACATCTTAACAAATTTTAGCAATAAGCCTGTCGTTTTTTGTCATGTGATGAATTCTGCCCATGTCACAAGAAGAAAATACCGATAACTGAGAACCGATAACTGAAAACTACCAACCCCATGGACGATCATTCAAAACGAATTGCGGTTGTTGGTCAGGGAGTGATGGGGCTGACGTCTGCATTGCGATTGCAAGCACTTGGCTTTTCGGTGACCATTTTTTCAAAGGAAACATTGGAAGAAACCACCTCGATGGCCGCCGGCGCGTATTGGTGGCCCCACAAAGCCTATCCCCAGGAACGCGTGTCTCATTGGGCAAAGGCAACCTACGAAGCGTTCAAAATAGCGCGCAATTTCCCCGAAACAGGTATTCACTTCGAGCCACATTTTCGGTTTTGCCTCGACCCCGATGACGGCGCGTATGCACGACATCTCGTAGATGAATGGCAGGAAGTGAACGGCGCCGATTATGGGGTCCCCTGCGCCGAAGCGTATCAGGTAATGCTACCCGTTATTGACGTGCCTGTATTTATGCCGTACCTGCGCAATAAAGTACTGGCCGCCGGCGGAGAGATCCATATCCAGGAATTGCATTCGCCCGTAGAGCTTTTTCAAGACTTCGACATGGTGATCAATTGCACCGGTGTTTGGGCTTATCATTTTGTTGAGGATAAAACCGTATACCCGATTCGTGGCCAGGCAGTCCGTATTTCACTTCCAGACGGTTACCGCACGTCAACCCGCATTTTCGAGAAAGAGGATAAGTTCACCCTGATTCTACCGCGTACTACCGATGTCATTCTCGGCGGTACTGCGCAGGAAGGAGATTGGGATCGGGTGCCGAGAGAGGCGGACACAGCAATCATTGTTGAGCGATGTCGTTCAATTGTCCCAGCAATTGCCGGCAGTGAAGTACTGGGCGCAACAGTGGGACTTCGGCCGGGCCGTGAAACGGTACGGTTGGAACTGGAAATGCTGGCATCCAATCAGCCCGTTATCCACAATTACGGACATGGAGGCGGTGGATTTACCGTTTCATGGGGATGTGCAGACGAGGTGGCGTCATTGGCTACGGCTTATTTTTCTAAACACGCATAAACTTGCGAACGAAATAAAGACCCAACGAGGAATTGTGAGTCCCGAAGGAAAGTATTAAAAACACTTCAGAAATCTATATTTTGCTGTTCTACATTTTAAATTCAAGCTTCGCGGATGTCCATTCCTCTTGATTACACGATTTCAACCCCACGTCTGCTGCTAAAATCGGTGGCGGAAGAAGATCTCCCATTTGTATTTGATGCAACAAGATATGAAGGCTTTAATGACGGCATGCTGTGGGAGCCGCCGGCTTCGATAGCGGAATTACGTCCTCATCTGCAGTCAAGCGCTGATGACTGGGTAAATGAAGGAGACTATTCCTTCTCTATCTGGTCTGTTGGTGTGTCGGGCACATTCATCGGCCGTATTTCAATTCGAAAAACGGAGATGGATAAAGTCTATAACATTGGATACTGGACCCATCCTGCGCACCAGGGGAATGGATTTATGACCGAAGCCGTTGAAGCGATTTTAACGTTTGGTTTCAATAAACTTGAGGCGATTGAGATCGTTGCGGAATACGCAACCTGGAACGAGGCAAGCGGCCGCGTCCTTGAAAAGGTTGGTATGAACCGCATCGCGTATATTGCAGAAGGCTTTAAGAAAAAAGGCGTGTGGGTTTCGGAGTATCGGATGTCGATCAATCGGAGCCGGTGGAATGGAGAGGAAAGAGAAGAGTGAAAAATGAGCAGGCATAAGCCTCTATCGTAAATTTTGAAAAACCGGAAGACCACAGAAAGCTAAACTAATTATCCTGTCGCAACACCAGATGCAACATCCAACCATTCCTGATACCCCGTGGCAAGTTGTTTTTCATGACGGCAGCAACAATGGATTCAGGTTTCGACAAGCATCCCTGGAGGAAGAAGTCTATTTTGTGTATGACCCGATAGCTCCGGCAGAAAGCTCTAGTGGTACGTACAGTGGTGGCGAACCCAATGAAGGGGTGCTTACATCCGGGCAATTAGAAGAATTGTGGATGCGGATATATGAGTTGAAGCCAGCAACTACAGCAGACAGGCAACAGCGGGTGATGGGTTCGGGTGCATTCAGGCTCACCGCGCCAGATGGCTCTTTAAGCTTTATTGTCCCCAATGGCATGAAGCTCCGGGAGTTCAGCACCTTCATCATGCAGTTTAGGAAGGAATAATCCACATATAAATATCAATATTTATGCTGAACAAGCTCAGTACTTTCGTTTTAATGCTGTTTGTCGCCGGCGCTCTTTTGGTACAGCAGGTGCACGCAGTGGCGAGCGCAGGCACGAGCACAAACACCAACGCAGACACAACGCGCGTCCTGTTCGTTGGCAATAGCTACATTTACTACAACAACCTGCCGCGCCTGTTTACAGCCGTTGCAGCGTCCAAGGGAAAACCTGTCGTAGCAGAAATGATTGTGCATGGAGGTGCCCGGCTCGAAGAGCATGCGGCGAACAAGCAACTAGGCAAACACATCGCCGAAGGAGACTGGGATTACGTGGTGTTGCAAGAACAGAGCACCATTGCCGGCCAGATTGTAGACGGTCGCTTGAAAAATCCGGATATAGATGGATTCCACAAGGCAGCTTCAGCGTTGCATGAAGTGATAAAAGAAGCCGGCGCAGAGACTGTTTTTCATCTTACCTGGGCGCGTGCACATGCACCGGAGATGCAGCATGACTTAAATCGAGCATATTACGCTATTGCGAGGCAGTTGAATACGCCGATTTCACCTATTGGTAAAACATGGGCGATGGCAAAGCAGAGGATGAGCTCGACCAATCTTTATCAAGAAGACGAGTCGCATCCTTCGCCGGCGGGTTCTTACCTTTCTGCTGTAACGCTGTTTGCTACCATCTTCAACGAATCGCCCACGAGTGCTACCGGGAAAATAACCGGACACCCTGTTGAGGAGGGCCTGGTCAACAGGAGTCGCACAGAAACCCTTGTTGACTTGTCTATGCAAGAATACATGATGTTGCAAGAAATAGCCTGGCGTTTACATCGGGAGGAAATGAAGGCGGGAGGACATGAATAAAGGCTTTGTTAAAGAAATTAGAAGAGCAGGATCAGATATGAAAGATGTACAGATCACAACTGAGCCGATTCAGCTTTATAAGCTATTAAAGCTTGAGAGCATGGTGACCAGCGGCGGCGAGGCCAAGATGGTTATCTCCGAAGGACACGTTATGGTCAATGGCGAGGTAGAGACGAGGAAGCGAAAACAGATTGTCTCCGGCGACATTATTACTTTTGGGGATGATACCATCCGGGTTCAGCTTGGACTTGTGGACAATAAACAGGAATAACCCAAAAATATTTTGACAGAAACGAACCCTCATCATGCAGTACAGCAATGGATAAAGACCGTTGTGGTAGGCCTCAACCTGTGCCCGTTTGCTAAACGGGTTATAGTGAAAGATGGTATTCGCTTTTTTGTGTCAGAGGCGGATTCAGAAGATCATTTACTGGCTGATTTGCAAGATGAGTTAAATGTAATAGAATCAGATAAATCTATAGAAACAACCGTCTTGATCCACCCGCATGTACTGGGTGATTTTGAAGCGTACAACCAGTTTCTTGGCTATGCTGATGCGTTGTTAGAAGCTACATCGCTGGAAGGCGTGTTTCAGATTGCCAGCTTTCATCCTGATTATCAGTTTAGTGGTACGGAGCCGGGCGATGCGGAGAATTATTCTAATCGATCTCCCTATCCGATGCTTCATATACTCCGTGAAGACAGTGTTTTCGAAGCGATTGATACCTATCCGGATGCTGAAAATATACCAACGCGCAACATCCAGTTACTGAAAGAAACCGGCAAAGAAAAGCTGCAGGCCATGTTGGAAGCCTGTTTTGAAAACCCTGCTTCCTGAACCGCTGGAATATCGAACACCCAACAAGGAATTTTGAATATCGAAGGATTAAAAAACACTTCGTAAATGGACATTCCTTGTTGGGTGTTCGGTATTCAGTTCCGCTTACATGAAACCCTGATTTTGTTATGCAATACGATGCGAAAACGCCCGAAGCATATCTGAATATGCTGGAAGATGACTGGCGGCGGGAAAAGCTTGAAGAACTGAGGGCTATTATCAAAGCTGAGGCTCCTCATTTTGAGGAGTGTATTAACTACAAAATGTTAGGCTATAGAGATGCACAGGATGTTGTTTTTCATCTTAATGCCCAAAGAGGATATGTCAGTTTCTATGTGGGCGATATAAAGAAAATTGACCCGTCGGGAGAATTGTTGGCCGGCATTAATATGGGGAAGGGATGTGTTCGGTTTACGAAATCAAAGGTCGTTTCAGAGACACGTATCAGGGAGTTTATATCAAAAGCGGTGGAAATGAGGAAGCTGGGAGAAGACTTTGATTGCTGAGACAAACTGTGTAGCGTTCCGGGTTTA
>JBGCEN010000568.1:0-11305 GCA_045106435.1 Rhodothermales bacterium | reverse complement strand
CCGGAAGTAGGAGGGCTGTCAAACCTGATTGTGCAAGCCCAGGCAAATACGTCTTTTGATGTGCTGGCCTTCGTGCCGATTACCTGGGATGCCGAGAGCTTGTTTGGTATAGGATGGAGTACGTTTGCCGGCATATCTGCAAGTACGTTCGGTGCTTACGTATTTTTGCAGTGGTGGACGTTCAGACGATCTGACGGTGGGGGGGAGTTCATCCAGCGTCTGGCCGCATCCAAAGACGAAGATGAAGCCGTGAAGGCCGCCTGGTTGTTTAACTTCATGCATTATGTAGTACGGACGTGGCCCTGGATTCTTGTTGCACTGGCTGCATTGGTTATCTATCCGGAGCTTCAGGATAAAGAGCTTGGATACCCGATGTTGATGTTGGACTTCTTGCCTGTTGGTCTATTGGGGCTTGTTGTTGCTTCGTTGTTTGCAGCATTTATGAGCACGGTTTCTACAAATATCAACTGGGGTGCTTCGTATGTTGTTAATGACTTGTATCGTCGGTTTGTAAATCCTGAAGCCAGCCAGTCGCAGTTAATTCGTGTAGGACGGATAGCGTCCGTGGTCATTACTGGATTTGGTGCATTGGCTGCGTTCTATTCCGATAGCGTTGGGCAGGTATTTCGGCTGGTTATTGCAATAGGTACTGGGCCGGGTGTTGTGTTGATTTTGCGCTGGTTTTGGTGGCGCGTGAATGCATGGGCTGAACTCTCAGCAATGATCGCCGGCTTCTCTATCGGATTATTTACAACGCTGGTGCCAGAATTAACGATAGAAGACTTTGGCATCCGTTTATTTGTGATCGTTTTAATTACCACAGCGATCTGGCTTACGGTCATGTTCTCGACGAAGCCGGAGGAGGAAGAGGTATTGCTGAAGTTTTATGAAAAGGTACGGCCGGCTGGACCCGGTTGGAAACATATCAGTACACGGGCTCAAGTCTCTTTTGAGAGTCATCTTGGCAAAGATATTTTGCGTGTGATAAGTGCCTCTATGATTCTTTTTGGACTCATGTTTGGTATTGGGGGCCTTTTGCTAATGAAGAGTGGCGTTGCAATAACGATGTTATTAACGGCGGCTGTTGGTACGATTCTTATCCGCTGGTTGAAATAAATAATACCAACGCATGCGTATCTTTTTGTTAATAAATACGACGCCTTGAAAATATATGTAGCCGTATTTCTCCTATTTGAATGTCTGATAACAATACGATAGCCATCTTTCCATTGGAGCTTGTTCTGTATCCTCATGAACAGTTGCCGTTGCATATTTTCGAGGATAGATATAAAGAGATGGTAACTCATTGCCTCGATCAGCAAATTCCTTTTGGAATTATTCTGGTGAATGACGGCAAGTTGGCAGAAGTAGGATCTACCGCGATTATTGAGCAGGTTGTTACTTCATATGAAGATGGGCGAATGGATATCCTTGTGCAGGGTGTACAGCGTTTTCGAGTCACCCAGGTACTTGAGCAAGAAGTATATATGACGGCGGAAATTGAGTATCTAAAAGAGCCTGATGAGCCGATTCGTGTGGATCTTAGGGAACGGGTGATAACACAGCACATGCGATTGCTTGAACTGGCCGGCAAGCAGATTCGGCCAACAACGTATCAGGACCTGGAGGGTATTTCATATTTCATTGCGCACAATGCCGGCCTGAAGCCCGATCAGAAACAGAAGGTGCTGGAGATGATTTCTGAAAATGAACGCATCCGATATTTGACTGAGCATCTGGAAATGCTGATCCCAAGGGTAGAAGAGTTTGAAGGCGTTCGCAAAAAGGTACAGAGCAACGGCCATTTTAAAGATTTTCCATCAGAGCCTGAATAAGTTTACAGTACTCAGTCTTCAGTTTTCAGTATGCAGTTTTTAGATTGCAGTCTGTATAACTTCTTGCTTCATTGTAAAACAAAAAACTGCCTACTGTTTACTGAAAACTGATTACTGTAAACTTATTACTGAAAACTGAAAACTGCATACCGAGAACCTTAAAATGCCCAAGATAGGAGACTACACCCTGCACACGATAGAGACTGGACGATTTGGGTTAGATGGTGGTGCCATGTTTGGCATTGTGCCGAAGCCGTTGTGGGAGCGAAAAATCCCGGCAGACGCAAAAAACAGAATTCCCCTGAACATGCGATGCCTGTTAATAGAAGGTGATGGCCGGTTGATGTTGATCGATAATGGGCTGGGCGATAAGTACGATGAGAAGTTTTCAGATATCTTTGCCGTTGATCATGAGTACGCAGAACTCAATCGTTCGCTGAATGCATTGGGATACAGCGTCGACGATGTCACTGATGTGATCATTACGCATTTACATTTTGATCATTGCGGTGGATCTACAAAGCGCAATGGGGATCATCTTGATATTGTATTCAAGAATGCGCGCCATCTGGTACAAAAGAGCCATTGGGATTGGGCGCAACACCCTAATGTGCGCGAAAGAAACTCGTTCTTGAAAGAAAATTTAATGCCATTGGAGTCCTCTGGACTGTTAGAATTTCTTGATGGCAATGTTGAAATAGCACCGGGTATTAGTGTGTTTACCGCAAATGGACACACGGAAGCCATGCAGTTGGTAAAGATATCAGATCAGGACACCACACTGGTGTACACGGCAGACTTGTTACCGACGCATGCGCATATACCATCCGCTTGGAATATGGCATACGATCTGTTTCCAATGACTACAATCAAGGAAAAAGAAGCATTTCTTAAAGAAGCGTGTGACAACAACTGGCACTTGTTTTTTGAGCATGATCCTGAGGTGGAAGTGGCCAGTCTTGCAGCCACCAACCGTGGAGTAAAGATCGTAGATAAGCGGCCATTAGTGGAACTGTAGCTTGTTAGCTGAGTAGTTCGGGGTACATTTCAAAGCCGGTCAATTCTTGCGCGGCGCCCTCTTGTAAATCTCTTCTCAGCTACTCTTTTCTTTAGCATCGCCAATCACATGGAAGCAACCTATCTTCAGGTATCGAAGATTCGTATATCTGATACAGATACGCCTCATCCCAATACGTCTAATTCATCAAATGCTAAATCGCCTTACCAGGCAACGGTTTACGTAGGACTACTTCTAAAAGACCTTCAGCTAAAAGATGACTTGAGTACTCATCTGAATGCATTCATCCGAATGATTCCTGTTGTTGAGGTTGTAGCCAATAGTTCAGACAATATTGAAGAAGACCCAGCAGAAGAAACAGGGGAGCATACATCCGTTCGTGCTCAAGACGTCTTTCTTGTTTCTGACTGGAGCAGGGAGGCTCTGGAAGCGCTGTATCCTGCGAAAAGATTTGCTTCTGTTATGATGCTGGGAGTTGGTGCAGCACAAACCAGTGGTGTATTAGCTGGTGCTGAAGACGACTATTGTTATCTGGAAGAAGATGACGTTGAACAGCTCTGTGAGGAAATTGTATTAGAAGTACAGAGCCGGCTTTTTCCTTCTTTTGAGGAGAAAAGACTTGCCCTGCATACGCAGAATCGGCAGCAACATGAATTCCTGGATCACATAGGCCGGGAGCTTTCTGTGTTTTATCACAACATTAATAACCCGCTGACCATCTTGTCAGGGAATATCCAGTTGCTTCAACTGCTGGCAGATTCAATGCAAATATCAGCTGATATAATGAAGCCGATTTCTGATATTGCCGTTGTTAGCGGTAGATTTGAGCAAGATTTGAAGTCTATTGCCGAATTAAAAGAAAAAATTAGAGCGGAAGGTCTTCAAAATGAATAACTATAAGCCGATACTATATTAAACACGTCGCTTTTATATTCATATTCGTTCAGAAAACAGAATAAAAAACGCGAACGTCTTTTAGCGGAACTTGAAGGGTCTTTGTGATGTTTTTACCTTCTGAAATGCTAACCTGCACTTGAAGTGATTTTACCCACAATGCGGTGTTAGCGGGTATTACAAGAAGTAGTTCTTTTGAATCTGCTTACGTTTTGACCCACAGCATTTTTTAATACTATCCTATTAAGCTTAGTTTTAGCGTATCCTGCCTATCGAACCAGACTGTTACGATCAATCCCTAGTCTCACATTTGAGACATCCTTAAAAACGTAACAGCACAGGATTAGCGGCTCCAGGGTCCTTATTGCCGGCTATATCCTACTGTAAGTCCAAGTTCTGACTTATACATGCGCTTGAAGAAGCAAATACCACTTCTGCTAGTTCTCCTGATAAATCTCCTTCTTGTTGAAGGTGTTGTCGGGCAACGTACATCTGTTAATGTACTGGATGAAACTGCGACGCAAATCACCTATGAGTTAACCGCGGAATGGACGGAGTCTCTTAAAACGGCCATTGATTCGTCTAAAAGCGAGGTCCTTAATCTGCGAAGTGCCGTGGCTTCCGTAAAAGGAGTATTTGATACGTCTGAGCTTTTGCACTTGCCGGCCCTAAAAACTCCTCGGCTTCGGGTTGTTGCTGCTGACTATGATGAAATTGCTCTGCCAATGGGTGCAGATGTAGGAACGGTGGCTGATGACCTTGCCGGCCCTGCGGCTTATGTCTCTGAACTTGGTAGATATAGAAAGAAACCTGTTGCTACCCTCAATTTTAGATTGCTCACGTATGACGCAAATAGTGCTGTATTGAAGCGTTATCGTCGTATTGTTGTGCAAGCGACCTACGTACAGGATGCCGCTTCATCCACTTTGGTTTCAGGGTTTTCAGCAAACCGACGAGACGCGCTGGCGACCAACTCGCAGCTCGCCGTCGCAGAAAGTGCGCTTTCGAGCGGTACAGTGATCAAAATACCTGTTACAAAAGAAGGTATTTATCGTATTGATCGGACGTTTTTAAGTGAGGCGGGGCTTGATCCGGATACAATTGATCCTGATGAATTGCAGATTTTCGGGAATGGTGGGGCACCATTGCCGGCGCTGAACAGCACACCGCGCGCAGCTGATCTTCTTGAAAATCCAGTTTTCGTAAGAGGCGGAGGCGATGGATCCTTTGGTGATGCCGATGTGCTGCTTTTTTATGGTGCTGCAGCAACCGGATGGAATTACGACAGTGATGCCGGCGAATGGATCCACTATGTAAACCCTTTCTCTGTACAGAATTACTACTTCCTCAAAGTTGCTTCGGAAGACGGTGTTCGCGTTGAAGAAAACAGCTTCCCAGGTTTTCCTGATGCCACCTCTTTTTCAGAAGTAACCGGTCGGTTGTTTGTTGATTTTGACCAGTTCAACTGGAGCAAGCAAAACGGCAGTGGACTCACGTGGGTAAGCAATCCGATTGATGCGACTGGCCGGCTGGATATTCTGACTGATTCGTTGCCACCGGGCTTGAATGGTGGAGATATTACATATACAGGTCGCGTTGCAATCAAGTCTAATCCTTCGGCGTTCGCGCGATTTAGTAACGGTAGCACGCAGCTTGGGCAAGTACGGACAGGTTCTGTGAGCTCTGGGACAGAAGCGCCTTCAGCGAGGTTGACTGAAATCACGTTTGAAGAAACATTGTCTGCCGGGCAGGGCATGAACCTGTCGATGACTTTAGAACAGCAGCCGAACAATCCGGAAGTGGCGTTGGATTGGATGCGCGCGTTTTACCCTAAGGTATTGAGTGCGCAAAATGGCATTGTTCGTTTTGCTACACCGGCTGCGCAAACAGGCCGATTTGAATTTCAGCTTTCAGGTTTTACTGCAGCGCCCAGGGTATGGGACATTACAGATCCAGGAGCCATTGTGCAATTGGGTGTTGAAAGTGCCGGCGCAACATATCGTGTGCAGATTGAGGTGGGTGCCGACAGTGGTCCACGGGAAATTGTCGCGTTTGTTGAGCAGGCTGCGTTATCTATAGAAGGAACCACTGCGGCGGCAGTGTCACCTCAAAACCTTCATGGACTCCCTGATTTGCCTGATTTTATTATCATTACGCCGGCGATTTTTAAACCTTATGCAGATGAGCTTGCAGCAATACGCTCTGCCGAGGGATTGAACGTGCGCGTAACACTGATCAATGAAATCTACAATGAGTTTTCAGGTGGGCTCGTAGATATGCGGGCGGTACGAGATTACTTGCGATTTGTCTATGACAGCGCCACTACGGATGAGCAACGTCTCAAATACGTATTGTTTTATGGTGATGGTCACTTTAATTACCGCGAATTGGGGGGCGATAGCATTGATCTGACAAACTGGATTCCTCCATATGCTACAGTAGATTCTTTCACGCCGGATGAAACGTTTACCAGTGATGATTACTTCGGCCTGTTAGATCCGGAAGAAGGAGAGTGGCTTTATAGAGGATTTGGTTTTCCCTCTGTCGGCGGGACGATCAGTAGTCAGGTTGATCGTATGGATATCGGCATCGGGCGGTTTACCGTGCAAACCGAAGAAGAAGCGCGGTCATTGCTTGACAAAATTATTCATTATGAGAGTCCCGAAACGTATGGTTCATGGCGATCTCGATACACATTTATCGCAGACGACGGTCCCACTGGTTTGTCAGGCACAAAAGACGACAGGGACCTGCATCTTCAGAATGCAGATGTTGTTGCTGAGCTTGTGAAAGGGCAATTTGCTGATGTAAACGTAAAGAAAATTTACGCGTCTTCTTTTGAGAGAATATTTAGAAATGGATTTAAAATACCCAGTGCGCGCGAGGAAATTATAAACACGCTCGAGGAAGGGACTTTGCTTGTGAATTACAGCGGCCATGGTGGGGAAGAGGGATTGGCGCAAGAAGGTATTTTTACAGCTGAAGACGCGAAAGAACTCGAAAACTTTGACCGGCTGGCAATCTTTGTGACTGCAACGTGCTCATTTGGCTGGTGGGACCTTACAAATTATCAAAGTGGTGCTGAAGAACTGTTGCTCAATCCTAATGGAGGAGCCGTTGCGCTGTTAACTACAGTACGTCTTGTTTATACATCGGCAGATATTAATAGTCTGAATGTGGGACTGAATCGGCAGTTGGCGCGCGATATGTTTGAGCCGGATGCCGATGGGAAGCCTAGAAGATTGGGGGATGTAATTTTGCTGACCAAAAATACCCGTGTGGGTATGCAGGGCAACAATAGAAAGTTTAACCTCTTGGGCGACCCAAGCATGCGTGTTGGCATTCCCGGTAGAAATGTATCGGTAGATGAAATTAATGAGGTGGCAGTGGATGAAAACGAAGCGCAAGTAAAGGCTTTAGATAAAATTAGCATCAAGGGCCACGTTCAGTTCTTGAATGGCACGATTGATGATACGTTTGATGGTGTCGTCGATTTGACCGTGTTTGATGCTGAAAGACGTATTCCTATTGACAACCAGCAAAATTTAGCTACACCATATTACACAGTCCGACAGGATCTGATTTGGCGTGGACAGGTGCAGGCCAATGCTGGAAGTTTTGATGCATCCTTTGTGGTGCCAAAAGATATTTCGTACAGCAATCAAACGGGACGACTTTCAGTATATGCCTTCAGTGGTAATAATCATGCCCTGGGCTATAATGAAAACTTCCTGGTTGGTGGCACGTCGGCCAACCCTCCTAATGACAATGATGGACCACGGATAACGCTATTCCTGAACGATACCACCTTTGTTTCAGGTGGGCTTACGCCTCCTGAACCTAAACTTATTGTAAAGCTGTTTGACGAGAGCGGAATCAACACCGTTGGAGCGGGTGTGGGTCACGAAATGCTGCTTGTTGTTAATGATGATGAGCAAAATGCCATCGATATTAGCAGCGGCTTCAGAAGTGAAACGAACTCCTTCCAAAACGGCATCGTTGAATGGGATTTGTCTGAACAGCAAATAGGTTCTAATTCTTTGTCATTGCGTGCCTGGGATGTCCTCAACAATTCCTCGTCCTCTACATTAGACTACTTTGTAGCTGCGGACGAAGACCTCGTGTTGAAGAACGTTTACAACTATCCCAATCCAACTGCAGGGGAGACGAAGTTTGTATTTGAGCACAACCAACCTGTTGGTACAAGTGCCTCGATCCAGATTCGCATCTATACCCTGAGCGGCCGGCTCATTCGAACAATCGAAAGCGATGAAGTCCTGCCGGGTGGCGTAATACAATTGCCCTGGAATGGACGAGACGAAGATGAAGATCGCCTGGCAACAGGGGTATATTTATACAAGCTTCGGGTAGAAGTTGAGCGCCAGGATGGCGAGCGACAAATATCTGAGAAAATAGAAAAACTGGCTATTCTTAGATGATAGCTTAAAAAGGAAGGTCGTTAGACTTTTTAAGTAGAAAAACTATGACATCATTTGATTCTCAAATCATAGATAAAGCGGATGCTGCCGGTAATTCCAGCGGTTCGTGTCAATTGCCTAATCAATATAATCTTTCAACAATCATGACTTTTCATCAAGTTACCCGTCTGGCCTCCAACCTAACGCGTCGCAATGGTATCGCTGCATGCCTGATCGCGCTTTTCGGAGTCCTTGGATTTTCTTCTCCTGTGCAGGCTCAGGTGGGTGGCGCGGCTGTTGTGTTCCTGAAAATTGAGCCAGATAGTCGTGCTGCTGGTATGGGTAACGCAGGTGTTGCCCTTGCTGATAACGCAAGCGCTAGTTTTTGGAATCCTGCCGGCCTGGCTTTCCAGGAAGGTACCGAGATGGGGCTAACCCACTCAAACTGGCTGCCCGAATTTAACGCCGGCCTGTTTTATGAGTACTTCATGGCCAAAAAACATATTCCAGGTTGGGGTACTTTTGGTGCACACGTTACCTATCTGTTCCTTGGTGAGCATGAAGGCCGTGACGGTCAGAACAACCCAACGGGTACATTCCGGTCCTATGACCTTGCTGTAGGACTTTCTTATGGTGTGAAGCTTTCAGAAACGTTCTCGGTTGGTACCAGTGTCCGGTTCATCTACTCCAACCTTGCGCCTGGTACACAGGTTGAAGGGCAGGAAACGAAAGCCGGCGTTGTTGGCGCCTTTGATATCGCTGCACTGTATCGTACACGCCCGTTCCCAATGGGTAACACGATGGGGGAATTCTCAGCAGGTTTCAACCTGGCGAATATGGGTCCTAAAGTACAGTACTCTGATAGTGAGCAGGCTGACCCAATTCCTACAAACCTTCGTTTTGGTTATGCCTTTACGGTTGAATTTGATGAGTTCAACAAACTTACCTTTGTAAACGACTTTAACAAAGACCTCATCAATGTAGATGAGAACAATGTTGCTGATCCGTTTTATCAGGCAATCTTTTCTTCCTGGTCACCAATTGAGGTACGCACCAATGCGTTTCAGGATGAAGACGCAGAATTGGAGACCTTGGGTGTTATTGACCAGTTGACGATTGGCGCCGGCCTTGAGTACTGGTACAACAACCTGTTTGCACTTCGTACTGGATACTTCTACGAGAACCCATACAATGGCAATCGTAAATTCCTTACGCTAGGCGCTGGTATCCGGTACAACATCATTGGTGTAGACTTCTCGTATATCTACGCTGTGTCGGAAGATTCGCCGCTTGCGAATACCATGCGCTTCTCATTGTTATTGAATCTGAATCGCTAAGTCAGTGTTAGAGATCGTTCCAGGTCAGTTTAGTCATAATTAAGTTAGGTGCTGTGGTTCACGCGAAGATTTTTGGCGGTGTTCTGGAACGATCTCTCTCCGTTTTTAGCATACTGGTGCTTATTTTGTTGGCGCTCGCCGCGCCGGCACTGTTGGTTGTGCCGACAGCTAGCGGCCAGTCTGCGGGAGTGCAGGCTGGCAACAATGGAGAGCCTAGTCAACAGGTACAACTGTCTCCCGCATTTCTAAAAGGGCGTCAACTTACGCAAAACGCCGGGTTTTCAACGGGCGATTTGAGCGAGGTTGCTGCTGGCATCATTCAAAAGCCGGCTGCACCCGTTTACGATATTGTTGCCCTTCGCGTCTCCTTCCAACCCGACACCTCTCGATTTACTACCGGAGACGGCACATTCTCAGGTGCTTTGTTTGATAGTCTCCAGAGCAACGTAGATCCATTACCCCACAACGCTGAGTATTTCGACGCCCATCTGCAGTTTCTCGCCAACTATGTGGCGCGCGTGTCTGACGGAAAAACGCAACTAAACACGCACCTGGTGCCTGAAGAAATTCAGGTTTCCCAGCAGATGTCTGCATACAGTCCTACAGGATTTGAGGCAAGTTCAGACGATGAGCTTACTAAACTGGCCGGCCTCGTAGAAGAAGCCTGGATGCTTGCCAATGAGCAGTCGTCGTTTGACATGTCTGGCTTTGATCCTGCTACGACGGCCTTTGTGCTGTTTCATGCCGGCGTGGGCAGAGACATAGAACTTGTTGGCACAAGCCTTGAAAAAACGCCTCAAGACCTGCCAACCATCTTTTTCAATGATCTCTCCCTCGAAAGATTGTTGCCGGGCACTGAAATATCCTTCAACGGCTTTCCTGTTGGGCACACGATATTGATGCCCCGCACCGAGTCGCGGGTTGGATTTGATTTCATTCAGGATATCCCGTTCCTTATTGAGTTTTCAATCAACGGCTTACTGGCAGCCAGTTTCTTTAACTTTCTTGAAGTACCAGACTTATTCAATACCGCTACAGGAGAAAGTGCTATTGGTCCGTTTGGATTGATGGATCCACTTGGACTCTTTGCTTACAACGGTCTTTTTCCTCCTGAGCCGAATGCCTGGACCAAACTGTACTTAGGTTGGGCAGACCTCATCGATGTGGATGTGGCAACTGATCAAAACGTACCGCTCACTGCGATGGGAGCGCCGGCGCAGAATGAAGTTGCCCGCATCCCAATCTCCGCTTCTGAATACTTCCTCGTTGAGAACAGAGACCGGGATTTTGAAAATGACGGACTGACGCTCACAATCTATAAAGATGGCCAGACCTTTACGCAGCAGATTGAAAACGGAGACGAAGAGTTTAATTCCATCAACATAGAGGGTTTTGAAGGCGGCGTTGTTGTTGATGCGGATGATTTTGATTGGGCCTTGCCAGGGGGTATAGATGCTGATGATAATCAGTTGACTGGCGGTATCTTGATTTGGCATATCGATGAACGAATCCTTGCTGAAGGAATCGCTGAAAACAGTGTCAACATAGATGTGTTGCGAAGAGGTGTGGATCTGGAAGAGGGGGATGGTGCGCAGGATATAGGTTTTCCTTTTGATAATATTTTTGGTCCACAAGCCTTTCTGGGCTCGCCGTTTGATTTCTTTTATGAAAACAATCCCATTGTTGTAATAAATGCTGCCGGCGAAGAAGTCAGATTGTACAACAACCGTTTTGGGCCGGCTACCTTCCCAAACAGCAATTCAAATGCTGATGGCCTCAGCTTTATTGTCTTGGAAGACTTTT
>JBGCEN010000567.1:0-12879 GCA_045106435.1 Rhodothermales bacterium | reverse complement strand
CTTCGGATGTAGTTGATGATGTAATTATCGAAGAGGTTCAAGATGTGCCCGTGGTGACATCTTGTATAATTGTGATCAACAATGTGCAGGATAAGGGGCGCCGTGTAACACTGAAAACTGGTGAGCATGTACTGGGGCGGGCAGCATCAAACGCCGTACCCATCAAAGACGAGTATATGTCTGGCCGACACGCTCAATTGCGTGTGGAAGCCGGCGGTGTTTTCCTAAAAGACCTGGAGAGCCGGAACGGCACATTTATCGGCGATCGGGCAGTAGAAGGAGAGGAGAAAATTGAAAAAGGCACCGTTTTTAAACTGGGCCCCACAACAAAGATTCTGCTCGAATAGTGTGATTAAAGAGTCTGTGGGTCTGATAGACTGTGAGTCGATATGAATTTATAAAATACTCAAATTGTGTTAACCCTGAACATTGAACCCGAAACCCGGAACGCGTCGCAGAAAAAGTGACAACGTTTCAGTGACGCCCGCTATACTATGAATGCAGATGTTTTACCAGACGGTACATTAAAACTCGACGCACCTGTTCAGCTTCCAGAGGTATTGGATATGCTGATCGTGGGAGGTGGGCCGGCAGGTACTGCCGCTGCATTCAGAGCAAAGGAACTCGGGCTCTCTGCTTTGGTGGTGGACTATGATGACCTGATGAAGCGCATCCGCGATTACGCAAAAGACAAGCTAATTTTGCCTCATTTTGGTGGTGGGGATCAGATGCGTTTTCCTGCCGGCGGGCCGCTGATTTCTTCATTGCACTTCGAAGCCATTGACAAAGATGATATCTGTTTAACCTGGCGTGCACTGTATCGAAAACACAATGTGCCGGCAAAGATTGGGATCGAGCTTACCGGAATCACGCGTAAGGAGAAAGATCTCCTCGAAGTGAAAACATGGAATCATCGTTCACAGTGTGAGGAATTGGTACTGGCTCGTCACGTGGTGCTTTCTATAGGTAGAGGCGTGCCCAGGCGTTTTGATATTCCAGGAAATACAGATGGGATCAGCTATCGGCTGGATGATGCCGCAGATTATGTAGGTGGCCCCGTGTGTGTTGTGGGCGGCGGAACGTCTGCAGCCGAAGCAGTGATTGCTATTTCAGATGCCAAAATGGCGGCCAATGATGAATGCCCTGTTTATTGGTCTTACCGCGGCGATAAAATGCCGAAGGTGTCCAAGGCACTGTCTGAAGTGTTTTTCAACGCCTACCTGGGAAATGGTAACATCCGCTATTACCCCAAAAGCGAGCCCGTTGCCATCGTGTCTGGACCAGAGCGCGCGGAGTATCTTTCCATTCGAGTAGATCGCAGAACCATTGAAGGGAGATCTATTGAAACAACACATCTGGAGTTTCTAAAAAAGAACTGTATTGCTTGTATTGGTGAGGATATTCCAGAGCAGTTCCTGAATAGCCTCGGCATTCATATGGCAACCGGTGGCCCGAAGAACAAGAAGCAAATGGTGGTCTCACCGTTGCTGGAAACACAGCAGCGTAATGTGTATCTCGTAGGAGACATCCTGAGCCAGCGATATCTGGAGGCTGATCGTTTTGATGCAGATCCAGCTACCTTCAGAGAAATACGTCACCCAGGCAATATCAAATCTGCTTTACGAGATGGTGTTTTTGTCGCACAGGTAATCCAGCAAAAACTGGAAGGCCGGCAGGAAATCGACGTGGTGCTGGCAGATGCAGACGTGGTTGAGGCTAAGGCCGTTGAAAGCGAAAGCGTAGCCTCATCGGCTTCTTTTATTCGAGAGAAAGTTACTGGGAGTACAGGTGATTTCGAGGCAAAACTAGCGCCTCAAGGCTCTGCAAAATTAATTCGTATTACCCAAACGGGTCTGGAAGAGGATGAATATGTGCTTTCAAAGGACAAAGAAACGACGATAGGTCGGCAAGGTACAGATATTATATTTCCGGGCGAAGCTTCTCTTGGAGACAAACACGCAACAGTGCTTTTCAAAGAGGGCGTTTTTCAATTAAAAGATGCTGGTAGCACAACGGGTTCGTTTTACCGATTACCTCCTGGAGAATTGATCGAAGTATCCAATGGCGATTTGATACACTTGGGCCGGCAGTTCCTCGTATTTAGCCTAAAGGAGGGGACTTGGGGATGCCTGCAATATGATCATCAAGGTACATTGAAGCAGCGATATAGGCTTTCCAAAGGCACAATTGTAATGGGACGGGATGCACCCGACATTACCCTCGATGCAGAAGATAGTGTCCTATCCCGCCGGCATCTGGCTGTATCAGTGAAAGAAGGAAAGTTATTTCTTAAAGACCTGATGAGCCTGAACCATGTGTATTTGCGGGTAAAGGCCTTGTACCCATTAAAGCACGACGATGTGATTCGGTTGGGCCAGTACCTGTTTAAGCTTAGCTTGGGCACTGAGGCAATAAAAAGCAATCATGTATCAGTGGTGCTGCCGGCCCCTACGCCTTCACCCGTGCAAGAGACTCCTGCACAAGAAGAACAAAAGGCTTCTCCACCATCTGTGCCGGCAAGTGCATCAACAGGCCCTTCAATTACGTTCGTAGGACATGGTAGCGCCATTCCGGTAACCCCGGATGATAATGTGCTGAGCATCGCACGTGATAACAACGTGCCTATTCACTATGAATGTGAAAGTGGGCGGTGCGGCTATGATCCTGTGAAAATAATTTCAGGACAAGAACATCTGAACGAGATGGATGAAGATGAAGAAGGATGGACACTCGAGGAAGTATGCCATCTAGAGCCAGGAACACATCGTTTGGCCTGCCTCCTAAAAACGAAGGGGCCCATTGTGGTTGAGGTGATAAAGAAATAAAACAGCAGCACTGTTGTTGTACACAATACAATTGAGAAGGTCCGGTTATTCCGGCCTCCCGGGCGGAGCGCTAGCTACAGGATCTGTTTCCGTTGGATTCTCTCCATTATTGGATAAAATAAAAGCTGCTGCACCACCTGCTAATAATGCCCCCCCCGTTGCAAGCCACCACTTCCCACGCTTTGGGGTAGATGCTTCTACGATAGAAAGTTGTAGTTCATAATTTCCATCCAGACCAGCAGGGAAGTCTTTTAGTATATCCCATGCAATTTCTTTATTGCTGCCCCGTGTGATTCCTCCTCCTACATGGCCCAAAAGGGCTTGTGGAGTTAAACTGAAAGGTCCGTTATTTCTTGAAAGGCTCAGTGCTACGGAATATTTCTTTTTTGGTGATCCTGGGAGTGTATAGGAAACCGTAATCATGGAGTCATTTCTGGCTGAGAATTGCATGTCCTGTGCCATCGCCGGTGTATTAGTGCTCAACGTCAACTGGTCTAGCAATGGCTGGGGTGTGGCCACGATTTGCATCACATATCGCTCTTCATTTAAACCTCCCGGGAAATCTGATAATACGTTCCATTGGATTCTTTTGAAGAGGCCATCCTGGACATCTTTGCCATAATCCCCCCTAAAAGCAGAGGGTGCAAGGCGCCCACCAGATAAGGTAATTGAGATATCATAAAAACGTTTAAATGCGCCAACCAACTCATACGAAATTGTGAGTAGAGAATCTCCACTGTCCTGAAACTCTACTGCTCGCAAGAAAGAGTCATCATTTACTTCAATTTCTATTCTTTCGCTCAAAGGAGGTAATGTTTCTACTTCTCTGGTGCTCGATGGAGGGCTTTCATTGGCAGGTTGAGAATTATCATAAGCAGTAATATGATAAAAGTAAGTTTCGAATGGCGTTACATCCGGATCTAGAAATGTTGATGACTCTGCACTGGCGGTTGCAATAACATTTTTGAGCAACGGATCTTGTCCGCGATAGATTCGGTAGCCGGCGAGATCTGATTCGGTATTAGGGGTCCATTCTAACCTGATTTGACTCCCATTTGAGAAGGCGCGAAAGTTTTTTGGGGAAGCAGGAGGCTGTTGAAGTACAGAGTCTTGGTGATGTACAATATACTGCGTGATTGCAGGCGGATCGCCAGCTGTATTTGGCTCAAAATCTGGCGCCAGTTCGAGTAAATGCTTTAACGCTGTTTTCATCTCCGCTAATTGATCCAGTGCAAAAAGACTTTTCCCTAGTAGATAGTAGGCCTCTTTTCGCTGAATATCGTTCAGATTTGGCCTGGAGAGGTATCCGTTGATCTGGGTAACAGCTTGCTGATACTCACCATCCGCGTACAGTGCAATGATCTCTACGAAACGCGATGTGTTGGCAGGCTCTATAGAGTAGTAAGCAGCTTCTTTGGCATTTAAATCATCTACCATTATTTCCGTTACCTTGTATTCTCCAGGTACGGAAACGCGCAACAGTTGACGTATTGGATCCAGAATGAGTAAGTACATACCAGATCCAGGAGTTGACAAGTCATCGTATATTTTCCAATTGGATTCAAATGTCAGGTTGGGAATTGAGGAGTGTATAATGAGTTGTGCATGGTCTGGGAAATCAGGCAAGATAGAGAGTTGTTGGGGAGGTTCTTCGTAGCGAAATGTGACTAGTTCC
Source organism: Rhodothermales bacterium (assembly GCA_045106435.1). GTDB lineage: Bacteria > Bacteroidota > Rhodothermia > Rhodothermales > JAHQVL01 > JBCCIM01. The sequence continues at coordinate 8,379 of JBGCEN010000567.1, read as the reverse complement.
TGTAATTGCTGTGCAAAAAGAGTAGAAGAAAAAGAGAAGCAAAAGAAGAACAACAGAATAGCATGCTTTTGATAGTCTTTGATGTAAAGTCTCATGTCAAACCACAGTTAAAAATAATTGCAATAGTAGCAAACTTAATATCTTGTAGGTAATTAATGCTATCGGCGTTGCGTAATCCAAAAATCACTCAAAAGAAAAACTTCATCATTTGTAACTTCTTTCTCAGGTTGCCAGGTTCGGACATGAATCATGGGCTCATCTTCGTCGCGAAAATCAATCATCAGGAATAAATACCCGGAATCACCGTAGTTCGTCGAGATCCAGTGTTGTAACAATGTAACACCATAAATTGAGTCATGCATTGGGTGTTGGACAATGGATAAACCGTCAAAGCGAACATTGATAGACTGGTTATTCTCAAATATGCTTTTCAACTGGCTGATATATTCGGGCTTTTTCCTTCGGAAGTACTCAACCCTGGTTGAACCAGTTGGTCCACTGGCATGGTCCGTTTCAAGCGACTGTACTACTCTACCTATAATGATGAGTGCATCATCACTGAATACTTGCTCGATTAATGCTAGATCTTTCCGATTATAAGCCGTACGAAAGTCTTCGACAAAATCGAGAATGATTTTTCTTCTTCGCATATCTGCAACATCATCCGATGCATTCAAAAGCTCAGAGTACTGTTGGTGTTCAATCCCAAAGCGTATGTCATCTATAAGCCCGGATTCAGAAAAGATCAGAACCCCTTCATTCATTTCACGAACTCCATCTGCATCCTTTTCTTTATAGTGAAGGGGAATTTGCCGTATTTCAAATCCATTATTCAGCTTCAATAATTTTACTTCTAGTTCTGGAATGTTACAAAAGAATCGCCCATCCTCCCACAGCGCTGTTATTGAACTAAGCCCTCTTTCGGTTATTTCGTTTCCTGAAAGCTTGGGGAACTGTTGGTTAAAAGCTGCTTCATTCAATGCAGTAATAAATCGTGAAGCGTTATTTGAGATAACTTCTTTTAACTCTGTTGAGGGTGCTTCCTGCACAATTATCCTGGTTTTATTCTGAGCACCGGCAAGGTATGGTGCACATAGCAGGATGAAAATGAGAAATGGCGCTTTGTTTACCATTGTCCGATGAATAATGAAGGTTGATGAACTATCCGGCAGGTATGGCGATGACTAGCAAGAGTAATGCTACTCTTGCTTAACTTCAATAGGTATTTTTACAATACCCGGTTTTTCAATGTATTTTCCTATAAGATTCTCAACATTGTCGTTTCTTATATAGGAATATAATTTTCCGGTAACAGGATCTTCTGATGTTGACCAAAGCAGAGAATCAGACCATTCGATAATCAACATATGGCTCATGTCAAAAGTTCTATTTTTGAATATTTGTGTACTTCGAATAGTACCAGTGTTCGTTTTTTCAAAGCCGACATATACATCATTTTCCTTCTTGAAAATTTCTATTAATGATGTTAGATCCACAGATTGGATTACATGTTGCTCTCCATAACCGCGGTAGTCGATTTTTATTTGAACACTCTTTTTTAAGGGAGTAATCAGGTAATTCTGAAGAGACATAATCGGTGAATCACTGTCAAAAACCAATTCGTATCCGCTGTCCGCTTTCTTATAATATTGCATCGATGTTAAACCAGGCTGCAATGTCTTACCTTCTGTGCGAAAATGGCCGTCACGAGTGGGGATTAATTGTGTCTTTGAGTCAGTCTTCAGAAATGCGGGGTTTAGAGTAGCCGGAGGAAGTAGTTTCAGCAACTTGTTAAGCTCGTCATCCAACTCTTTTTTGTCTTTTCCACTGATGAGATCTAGACGAGATGGAAACATAATATTTAGCTCGTTTCCTTCAGGGTCAGTGCTTTTATACTGAAAAACGTAATCCTTCGAGTTCAATGAAAAACTTGAATTACTAGACAATAGAGAAAGCACGCTACTAAAATCTGGTGATCCCAGGCTTCCAAAAAGGAGGCCGTTTATGGTGACCACCAAATGATCAGCTTCAATGTGTCTGATTCTTTGTTTTTTGTCCTCGCTGAAAAGGTACAGAAAATAGCGTTCAATGAATAAGCCGGCCGATTGAATCGTATCCAATTCCTGATGCTGAAAAATGTCAAATCCAACATGGGAGACATGCTGTTCATTTTCGAGGATCACTTTAACTTTGGGTAAAGTTGGGCTTTCACCAATATTGTATAATAATATCTGGCTGGAGGCCGACTTTTCCACTGCGCGTTGAAGTTCAGGGGTTAATTGAGATAGATTAAATCGAGTAAAGAGGAGCTTAAGGCGATTTGATTCGAAAGTTAGTGCTGGAGATTCCATGCTTACGATTGCATGATCTGTTCCTTGCTTTTTATTTAAAGATACCTCCTGTATAACACTGCCATTCATAAATACCGAACTAAGCGATAGACACACAAACAAGATTGTATTTGGAATATTACTTGTGTGCATATAAAGAGGTGTTGATAACATTAAGATTGCCGGACTAAGAGGAGGGAGTTGAAAAAATCGATTATTATTACAGCTCCTGCATTACAGACGTCACTTTCTGTGAAAAGTGCTCACGCTCAAAATGCTCCGTAATTTATACTTCTGAAAATTCCTTACAGTATCAAATTGTGTATAGGACAGATGAGGAGACTTATGTACCCGCTTCCCTCTTATTGTGAGGATTCTTAGGGCGTATCTATAATCAGTTTAAAGAATCCATATCATGTCCTTTTAGCGTACGATCATTGCATCTAACACGTAAGTCGCCTTGGCCTGAACAAAAATGTAAACAGATGCTCTTTTCGATGCTAATTGTTCACACGCTCTAGTTTACAAAGTAATAAGCATACAAAAAACTAATTCAGGCTTGTGAAATTAGCGAATTAGTGAAATTCTGCGAGAATCTTCAAAGTTGTCACCCAGAATCTTGATGATATACGTTCCGCTTGGTAAAGTTGAACCATCAAGCCCAAACTGTTGTGGTGAATTTGCGTGTAAAAATCCTTCAAAGACCTCAGTAACGCGTTGTCCCAGCATGTTATAAATGTCGATGGATACATTCTGGGGCTTCGCGACTGTGAGCGAAAAGCTCATGGAAGGGTTAAACGGGTTTGGGAAAGGGGAGGATAAAGAGTATGCTGTTTCGAGTGATAGAAATACGTTAAGATCTTCCGATAAAGTAAAAGCGCCATCAAAATCGATTTGCTTGAGTCTGAAGTAGTGATTCCCGGGAGAAAGTCCTTGTACTTCAAAGATATAGAAGTGCTTAATAGTAGATGTGCCGTGCCCTTCAACAAAGCCAACCGTTTCAAATGCACTATCTTCGGTTCGATGTTGTACTTGAAATCCTGCGTTGTTGATTTCCGAGCTTGTTTCCCAATTGAGATGTACTACATTGATGTTATTAACTACGGCATTGAAAGAGGATAGCTCAACGGGGATTAAGCCTCCATCGAAAGTTATTTCCCAGATTGAATGATTGCCTTCCCAATCAAGTACATATAACTTGTCGTCGAGTAGGGCTGTGTCGATCGGTTTGTTGAAGTGATCAACTATACGTGTGATTGTTGCCTCATAGACTCCATTGTTCATTTCAAGATCAAGATGAAGCAGATCTTGCCCAGGGTCCTGTAGCTCAGCCAATAGAGTGCCGCTGCCATCTGCTCCTGTATTCCATCCGAGTGCAAAGCCAGTTCCTTTGAAAGGATGAGGCAATGCATTGTCAGTGTCAAAGGCAAGTCCGAGAGGTGAACGATGGGAGGTAAACGTGGACAATCGACCTTCATTCTTAATGGTTCCAGTAGTTCCATCCCTGAAAAAGGTAGCATCAGGGCCGTTGTTTAAGATGGGGTCAGTAAATGTAACCGCTGGTGGAGGAGCGGGGAACTCTGGGTCGTTATAAAAAAAGCCCTGCCGATAAGCATAAGAGTTTTTGCTAACCAATAGATCTGTTTCGGGATTGTAGCCCGCAAATTGTTGAGGCGTATCGTTACTGCCCAAGCGCCATGGAAAACCATAATGATGCCCTTCACGAATCCAGTTTAACTCATCAGGGTCATCTCGTTCTCCAGAATTCTCCGTAGCAAAAAGCTCACTGTTTCTATTGAAGGCCAAGTCAAAACTATTACGCAATCCTTCTGCATATAGATGGCCGGCATCACGCAATGCATTGATATCATTAGGTAAAACAAGATCTTTGGCACTCGATGGGATTCGAAAAATGGACGCAGTTAGTGGTACTTCACGAACGCCTGGAAACAATCCTTCAGCATTCTGTTCTTCTCCATGATCTGTACGGGATCCGCTATTTACAAATACGAATTGACCATCAGGGCTTACAGCAATTCCATTAAATGCATGATCAAATGCAGTGTTACTCTTTGGATAAGGTTCAGTTTGAGCTAATGTGGCCCAAACACGCTCGTTATTCTGAATAATACCTTTTTTAATTGTTGCAATATTTTTACTCGAAACCAGGGATTCATTCCCCACAATGTATAATGAGCCGTCCGGGCCAAATGTGAAACCAGCAGTCCCGGAAACGCCGTGATCTTCCGTTGAATATCGTAGTGTAGCGGTAAATAGCCCTCCGTTTTTTTCTATTTCGTAGACATCACCGTTTCGTAATAAATAAAACAGGGTATTGGAAATGGGGTTTTTTGATAAACGTATGGCGTTTGCTTCTGCTGAGAGTGCGAGATTTACAGAGACCGCCGGCACGAGAGGTTCCGGGATTGATACAGCCTGTCCGGAAGTATGTAGCGAAGGCACTGTCACAAATAAGAAAATGAGACCAGAAAGAACTCGTTTTATATACCTTATCAGTGTTGTTTGGTAGATTAAATTCTCATTCATGATAGCATGAACTCAAGGCAATTCAGCCTATGTATTTCAACTCTACGGTTGAGCAGACAGGAATAGATCTAATACATGGCTGAGGATGGTAGGATAGTTAGTCCGTTGGGAGGATATAAACGGCTGCTTTATTGAATAACAAATCTTCTGTAAAGTCGACAGGTGCGTCATTGAGCAGATCTCTACGTTCTTGCTCATCGGTGGCGAAAACAGCTGTCAAGTTCCCTTCTGTTTTGTCGAAGACAAAAATATAACACTTCTCTGGATTTAGGAATTCCTCTTTTTTACCAAAGGCAAGGTTGCCTTTATTACGTTCAATCTTAAGCTGTTCGATAACTACATTGAATGTGCGATGCTGTAGAAGTGCGCTAATCACGCGAGGTGGACCTGTAACAGAATCTGAAACAGGCAACTGTAATTTGATCATGGAATGGGTACTGGCCGATACACGAGAGGTGTCTTTATTAAAGATGTCTTGTTGTGAAAAGAACGAGTACATCAGAAAGAGTAAGATAAAGCCAGCGGAGAGCGTTGCGGTCCGCAAGGAGGTGCGTGTTACGGCATGTGAAGATGCCTGGGGTGAAAGGGCTTTAATTAGTGCTTGACCATTTTGAAATCTTTGGGATGGGTCTATATGAAGACACTTTTCGATGATCTCTTTTAGATAATCAGGTACGTTGGGCGTATATCTGCGATCTGATTTTGGATGAAACATCGTTCCAGACAACAATTCATAAAGAACAACACCCAAGTTGTATATTCCACATCTTAAGTCGATCTTGCCAATGCCTTGTTCTGGACAAGAGAACGCCGTGCGGCTGAGGTTTAAACTAGATAATTGTGCGGTCTGAACATCTATTAATACCGCCTGGTCCGCTGTTGTAATGACAATATCCTTGAGACCTAACTGTACTGGATATATTTCATGAAGAGCGAGACTGTCCAGTGCATCGGCAAGCTGCGAAACCCATGAGATGATTGATGGAACTGCAGGTCTATTTTCCTGACTGACCAGTTTATCCAGTGTAGTGCCTTTAACGTGCTCCTGCGCTGTATATTTTAAGTTTTTTTCAAAGATACCAACGTCGTAAATACGTGCTATATTGGGATGGCTGATGCTGGCAAGTGTACGGTACGTACTTAGAAATGAGGTTGCCACGTCATGATTGGAGCCGGCACGTGGTTTGAGCAAAATAATGGTCTCTAGCCGATCCAGGGCTCTATTCCGGACGGTGAAATACTGTGTGCCCCAATTATCGGAGATACATTTGAGCGTATCGTAAGACCCAAGTTGTGGTAAACCGGAAGAGTTACGCGTCATAAAATGTGACCTTCTATGGGAGGAAAGAAGTAATATTTCAAAAAGGCGGTGCTGAGATGATCAACATGCGCCTTTATCATAGACACTCGAGCCAGTGCATTCATACCGGATAGAACTAATTTTTAATCTGTTTGTGTAGTATTGTTAAGGAAATATCCTGGATATGAGATGGTTTTGTAATTTTATTTTTGTGTTTCAACTATTGTGCCAATACAGAATAGTCCGTTTTTAGCCTTTTATAGGACGTTATCTACTATAAGACGAGTTTCATAAGCAGAATTGCTCACTTGCTCGTATTTTTTCTGTAAATCTAGATCAACTGGTTCGACCTAAATCTTTTTTTGCCATGCCTAGCGTTTTTGTGAGCCATTCAACAGTCGCAAAAGAAACTGTTCAGAATCAAATATTCTCGCGTTTAGACGTAGAAAATATTGATATACACTATGCTGAAGATAACCCTGGTAAAAACAGGGAAGATGAAAAAGAATTTAGGGACGTACTAAATAATTTTGATTGGTTTCTTGTAGTCCTTTCAGAGACTACAATAAAATCTGAGCGAGTACAGGCACAGGTGGATCTTGCGTTTAAATATTTTCCAGTTGAAAAAATACTTCCAGTTTTAATAGAAGAATGTGATCCGTCAATCTGCCATCAGAAACTTGCCCATTTTGATTGTTTCGATTTTTATGACAACACGGAAGTTGGTGTTAGCCAGCTTACAAATCAGTTAGGTATTCACGTAGCTACTGTGGATTTCTCCCACATGGTAATGGAGATTTTTGAAGAAATTTATGAGCTTGATCCTGTCGAAATTGAACGGGTACTTGACGAGAAAGCTGGCGATGATTTGGTGCTTCGACAGGAAGTGAAGAAAATGCTGAACGGAAAAGCCGGCGCAGATTCTCTCAAATTCCTGGACCAGCCCATCACTGATCTCGGAGGACGAGAGACACTTATTGGGAAATCAGTTGGTGCTTTTAAAGTTGTTCGAAAAATCGCAGAAGGAGGGATGGGAGTTGTATATGAAGCGAGGCATACACATCTCGATCGAACCGTTGCCCTAAAGATCCCTATTCTGACGCATCAAAATTTAAACGTTCTGGCCATGCGCCTGAAAAGAGAAGGCAAAGCTTTGGCAAAATTACGTCACCCCAACGTTGTAGAGGTTTACGATGCTGGCATTACGGATGACGGTATCCCTTTTGTCGCGATGGGTTACGTCAATGGCAAATCGTTATACGAAATTGTTAAGGCAGAGCTGGGCACTCCCGCACAAATTAAAAAATGGATTATCCAGGTTGCTGAAGCGTTGCACTACCTGCATATGGAGAAAATCGTACATCGGGATGTTAAGTCCTCCAATATTATGATTGATCAGCATGACAACGCTATTTTAATGGATTTTGGGATCGCTCATATCGGGGATCTTACTCGTGTTACTGTGCATAATCCAGGTACTCCTGCCTATATGTGCCCCGAACAACGCAAAGGTAAACCCTCAGACGGGCGCTGTGATATCTATAGTCTTGGGTTGGTTCTGTATGAGTTACTCACACGAGAGATTCCTGTAGATCCGGATTTAAAGAATCTCCCCAAAACCAATCGGGAGCTACGATTAATGGCCGGCGTCATTGCCAAATGTATTAAGCGCGACCCTAAAGACCGTTATCAAACAGGGAAAGAAATGGTCGCAGCGCTATCACCTGTACGCGAATTACCCAGGCGATCTTTTATTTTAGGCGCTGCAGGATTGCTCCTCGTATCACTACTTGCAGTCGTTCTTATTAAGAATATTAAATTGCCCGAGCGGGCAACAGCCACTCCCCCCGCTATATCAGAAGTAGTTCGTCCGCAGATAATCGAAGACCTTATCAATCAAAGCGGGAGTGTCAGTGTGTTGATGCCACAATTGGTTTCATTGAGAAATCAGGGGGCCTTGTCTTTTGGGAATGAAACAGATTTTCTGAATCCAGATGGCTGTTATATCTTCGTTTATGAAAATGAGCACGAACCAGCACGAGCGGTATTGGCACCCGGTTCTTCTGAGCGGACTGAACTACTCCAGGGAAATCAAATGTCAAATATTTCTGACTATCTTCAGGGTAAGGCTGCCATTTGGGTCAGCGTAACAGATTAATGTACATACACCATGGTCCGGACCTCCCTGAAATTGCCGGCTTG
>JBGCEN010000566.1:0-18110 GCA_045106435.1 Rhodothermales bacterium | reverse complement strand
GGGGCACCTGAATCGTATGAAACCAACCTAACAAGATCGCTTTCCTGTAATTCATTGAGGAATTCGGTTATGTAGCTTTCTACCTTTTTAAAGGCCGCCTTTACCTCATCCAAAGAGGCATAATCCTCCCCTTTTAAACTTGGGCCACGTAGGTGTCCACCGCATCGATCCAGCCAGCCCCATTCAGCACTAAGCATATGGATCAGCGTGTTTCTGACAGATGCGTAACTGCCGGCGATCTCCCGGGTAAACTCTTCTTCAGTAAACTGATCAATCACGTCAAACAATTTTCTATTCGACCAGAAGCTATAGCTATATAATTCTTTCAGATCTTTTGTCGTCAATTTTACACCTTATCGTTAATAAATTCTGGAGTCCTCATGCTACATCAATCTTGCGAGCATGTCATCAAACTGATTTCTTGTTTCGGGATACGTTTTCCATTGAATATTCTGGCCATCTCCTCGCCGCCTGGGCACGATGTGATAATGTAGATGAAATACATCTTGTTGTGCTTCGGCCCCCGAGCTACTTACCACCTGAATATTCTTTAGTCCGAGTTTTTCCCCGTACAAGTCAACCACATGTTTCAAAGTACGCATCACTTCCAGGAGATCTTTTTCCTCTACATCAAACATATCCCGATAATGCCGCTTCGGAATGACAAGCGTATGATAAGGGTTGACTGGATTAATATCTAAAAAGGCAAAAGCCCCATCCGTTTCATGCACCTTCCAGGCATGCCCGGTACCTTGCGCGATCTTACAGAAAATACAATCATCCATTACTACGGGGTGGGTTTCATTCTTGAAAAAGGGAAGCCATTGCAGCCTGTCCGAGGCGCGCTCCTGTCAGTAATCTTTACTTCTTCAGCCTCTGTCGCTGATTTGGCGTCGTAAGCACTCAGACAATACGCCCATGTATAAGGGGCCATATCAGCAAGCTCAATCCAATCAATCCGTGTCCAAAGACTTTCTCCACCATCATTATCTACGTCATTTTGCGCGATCAGATATTGCTCTTCGTTATTCCAGTATTTGATGTGGTATGTATTCGATGTATGCTGGTATATGACACCTTTTTTAATGGTGTACGGCACCGCATAATCATCTTCAAATGTCCCGATCAACATGTCAGGCCCGGCATTTCCTGCTTTCAATATTCGCTCATCTTCGCCGGCCTTTTCGAGCAAAGCCACACCTTCAGCGTATTTATCTGTTTTGAGATATACACGACCTAGATTTTTTATTACCGCTTCATCGTCTGGTTCAAGACGGAAAGCCTCTTCCACGTGGCCAACAGCTCCCCCCCAGTCGCCAAACTCGCTGCCTTTAATGCTATACCCCAAACGCCGTTGTGCTTCAGCGTACATTGGATGATCTGCCCGCACAAGGTCATACAGCTTGCCGGCCGAGACAGGGTCTTTTTCCCTAAAGTAAGCATGTTCAGCTTGTGCGTAAATATCATCAGGCTGTACAGGTCTCACAAATTCAGCCGTAGACATTAATTCACTGAGCTTGGACAAATCTATTTCACGCTCCTTTGCCGTAATACTAGCAATCATTTGAACATAAGCATTATGATTAGCAAGAAATATGACATATGACGCAACATAAACAGAATCATCATGTGTTTGCCTGGTCAAAAACACACTCATCCCCGACGTAGAATCCCCAAGAAATCCAGTACTAAGCACAGGTTTTGCAAAAGGCCAGTTCTCTTCCATTAACTCGGTCACTTCATCGGCTGAAGACAATGGATGACCAGACATACCTTTAGCCCACTGCTGTTTTTCAAGTGTACCTAACCCAGGAAATTTTGCCACAAAAACGAACAACTCTTCATCATTAGTAGAAAACAACTGGCTTTGCAGGTGCGGTGAATACAAAGTCTCAGAGAGCTTTTGAAACCTATCTGAAAACTGAAGCTCAATACCAAACCGCTCATCAATCTGCACAGGTTGTGCGTAGCCGGCACCCGGGATTAATATGAGCAGGGTGATAAAATTACAGAGTAAAAAGTTCATGATAAACTTTTGAGGAAGGCGTGGCCATTTTAATTGATCTGGATTAATCGTAACTCTAAACACTCCACCGTCATTCCTGCGCAGGCAGACACGAGCGAAGCGACTGATGCAATAATCCAGAAAAGACAGTAATTATGCCCCTGAATACTGGATCTCCGCCTTCGCAGAGATGACGGGTGCGGTTAATAAAGGCTGCAGAGCTGATTCTCATCGCAATTGTAACTACTTCCTTGACGCCCATGTGCCTGTGCAGGGATGACCAGTGTTATCAAGAAAGACTCCATGCTAATTCTTGACGCAAATGAAAAAGAATCAATGACCCTGTGAGCTTTAGCAAGAATGACGGGCAGCGTGAAATGTATGTTTCATCTTCTCACTTTCGAATCCTGTCTTAATGAATGACGTGCGCTGGGGGTTGTTTGTTGCGCAAACTTACTTCCGATAATCCAAAGGAGGCGCCCGATCTCCGAGTAAAGCATGATACTCAAAAGCAGGCCCTCTTCTTGAATCGAACTCTGCGCGGGCTTTGCTTATGAGGGTTTTGTTTTTGAATAAATTTATGGCTGTGAGCGCCAGCGTTTTGGCCGCCACCATCATGCCTTTTGCACCGATACTCGTGCCGCCGGCTGCTACGGCTTGCCAGGAGTGGGCTGCAGTGCCCGGCACCCACGTGGCTGTCGAGAGGCCGGCTGTTGGCACAACCCAACTCACATCTCCAACATCAGTAGAGCCGCTCGACGCGGTTGGGCTATTGGGTTGAATCTGGCTCTCAGACCCAAGCGGCCGGCGGGGTTTTTCGAATGATTGCTGCAGTTTTTCTGCAAATGATTGCTCCGTTTCGTTGTAATGCACGCCGCCAACCACATTCAGACTTTCATGCATCACATCAGCCAGCACTTCATTGGGCAACAAGCTATGAATCCCATGAATGACCTCAAATTCGAGACGCGTTCCTGTACCCATTGCAGCCCCTTCTGCGGCCGCAACCACCCGGTCCCAGATCCCTTCGAGGACTGCGGCGTCTGGATTTCTAACGTAGTAATACACTTCTGCAAAATCTGGAATTACATTCGGGGCGCTACCGCCGCTTGTTATCACATAATGAATACGGGTTTCCTGGGGTACATGCTCACGCATCATGTTGATCATGAGGTTCATCGCCTCAACACCATCCAAAGCTGATCGTCCACGCTCCGGTGCCGCGGCTGCATGCGCAGACACGCCGTAAAATCTAAACTTTGCAGATCTGTTTGCCAGCGTCGTGAAGGAGCTTGCATCGTTCTTGTCTCCTGGGTGCCAGTGCAATGCTACGTCCACGTCATCAAACAAGCCTTCCCTGACCAGATATACCTTGCCGGCTCCGCCCTCTTCTGCCGGTGTCCCATACAGCCGAATGGTGCCGGTATTCCCTTCAGCAAGCCACTCCTTCACACCAATGGCTGCCGCTACAGAGCCGGTCCCAAACAAGTGATGCCCGCATGCATGGCCGGCCAACATGGCGTCGTCCTTTTGTCTCGTTGGCATAGCTGTTTGCGAGATCCCTGGCAGCGCGTCGTACTCACCCATAATGCCAACCACAGGACTTCCACTCCCATAACTGGCGACAAATGCAGTGGGAATACCCGCAACGCCTTTTTCAATACTAAACCCCTCAGCTTCAAGCAAAGAAATCAACAGTGCCGCACTTTCATGCTCCTGATACCCTACTTCAGCCAGTGACCATATCTTTTGCGCCGTCTCTGCATAAACAGCGGACTGCTTGTCTATGCCTTGAATAACACGTTCGGTTTCATTTTGCGCATATGCGGTGCTCAGAAACAGCATACTTGCAAGAATACAGGATACAAACCTATTCAATCCTCTCATTAAGTAACCTATGTTGTGTACTATAAGCTGAGCTTTGTCCATTCGATAAAGCCTGGAATATCGAACACCCAACAAGGAATGTCCAATTACGAAGTGTTTTCAAATCCTTCAAGATTCAAAATTCCTTGTTGGGTGTTCAATATTCAATTCATCTACGAACTGTTTAATTCGCAACCCGAATTAAACAATATCCTTGCAAGGCTACAGACTTTGCAAGGTCCCCAGATAAGCCACCAAATCAGCAAGCTGCTGACCACTCATTGTGCGGCCTACGGGTGGCATAAGCGAGCTATCCATTTCCTCGATACTGGCGACATCATCAAGCACATAGCTTCGTGTCTGGCCGCCTTGTTCTCTGAGCTGGATTTCCTCATCGCTTCTGCTCAAAATATAGCCGGCTGCAGCCCCGCCACTCTTTAGCGTCAGCACATAGCCTTCATACCCAAACCCAACGCCGGCGCTTGGGTAAAGGATGGCATTGTATAGCGCTTCTTTAGGCAACTTCCCGCCTATCTCAGAAAGGTCTGGCCCGAAGTCGACTCCTTGGCCTTTCACAATATGACATGCACTGCATTGCTGCGTGAACATTGCCTTGCCTGCGTCAGCGTCGCCCACCAATGCTACAAGTTCATCTATTGGCGGCAGTGGATTCCCGTCCAATCCAGCTGGCGGATCGAGGTACTGCGCTGCCAGTGTTCTTCTGGGCTCGTTTGAAGAGTTAAACAGAATACTTGCTGCCTGCTCATTGAATGCCGGCGGGAGTGTTTGCTCCTTCAACATGTTTAACAATCCATATTCACCGCTCCAGCCAACCGCATAGTTTGCCAACGCAGCACGCCGGACGTCTTGAGGCATGGATTCGTTTAACAAAACTTCTTTTAGCGTATTTCGCGAATCATTACTTCCAACATTGCCAAGCGCAGTAATAATTGCGCTTGCAGATTCCTCGGATTCAGCAGCAGAAATGGCTTCCATAAATCTTCCGCTCCCTTCTATTTCAAGCAGCAACGATGCTGCATCTTTAGAGAGGTCTTCATCCGATAACCTCGTCATCGCAAAAAGCTCACTGCCCCGATCTTCAGGTCGGAAACGACTGATTAAGTCCAGATAAGACCGTGTGCCATTCACCTCATCAAGGATGGTATTTAATTCAGCCACAACATCAGCATTTCCCCCATTGCGTCCATCAACCAGATGCTTCAACGCAAGCACAGATATATTTTGTTGATCCGCGTGGTTTGCATTGAGCAATACAGACAACTGCTCACTCTTTTCAGGAGAGTCTGCGTGGAAATCGAAGGCTCTAAAATAACGCAAACGATCCTCAACTGAAGTTCTGCTATCAGTAACCAGAGACGTTAACATAGGCAGCGCTTCTGCAGCTCGCGACCGCCAGATAATGTTGCTGGCAGCCGGCGTGGTGTAGTCTTCCTGATTATGCGACTTCCAGTTGGCAAACGCTGCATCCCATTTCCCTGTAGCGCCAATACCCAGCGCTTCCAGATACCAACGATCTGCCCCATCGTACTGCGTTGCCAGACGTGTCCAAATTTCTGGTGCGTTTTCTGATTCAAAATATCTTAATGCAACAGCAACTTCACGCCTTACCTGGAGGGATTCATCGTTTGCCAGGGTAGGCAAAATTTCTTCCAGGCCTACATTGTGTTTTCGGGCAATTCTTAACCCCGCAATACGAATATCTTCATTGGGGTCTTGCAGTGCAGTATCGATATAACGGCGCGTTTGCCCATCGATTTCAGCAAGAAGCCAAAGGGCGCGTGCGCGCATGCGATCATTAGAAGAAGACCACATTGAGAGCAACGCCGATTCCGCTGATGCGCCCATGGTATGTAATGCCTTCCATCCATCCTGACGCTGAGACAAGTTTGGACTTTGGAGTGCTTCTACAGCACCTTCTGCAGTAGACAAATCTATCGCTGGTATTTTATAAGGTGTACCGGGTGGTGCAATTCTGAACAGCCGGCCTTTCTGCAGATCTCCTACGTGATGCCCACCAACACCTGGGTCATACCAATCAGCCACGATCAGCGAACCATCTGGCGCGACGGCAACATCTGATGGCCTAAACCATTGGTCGCTTGTACCTTTCAGGATGTTAACAGTATTTGCGCTGTAGCCGGCGCCGTCTTTTTCAACGGGATAGGCGCGAACAACATTGGGGCCGGCATCTGTATGAATCATCTGATCCCAAAATACTTCTGGCAACAACCGACCTTCATAGATCAGTATACCAGTTGGAGAGCCGGCGCCTGTTTGCAACAGATTAGGCACCACGCCCGGGTCGTTCAGGTGCCAGTGGCGCTTGGGGATTTCCTCGTGCATGCCTGTGCGCCGGGTGCGCCAGTTTTCGCCAGTTACTTCATCTCTAAATCCGTAATTCCCGTATTCCATGACAAAGTTGATGCGCACAGCCCGATTGCCATCATCATCGTTGTCTGATTGCCAAAGCGTTCCGTAAGAATCTACAGCAACTTCGTAGTTATTGCGGAAGTTATGCCCCAACACTTCTACGTCAGAGCCATCCGGGTTCATGCGGAATACCATGCCTTCCTGATAAGGATTTCGATCTGCAACAATGGGGGCTCCAAACTTATCAATTACGACGTTGCCATCTTTGTCCAGTAGTTGCCCGCCGGCATTGCCGAAGTTGAAGTAAAACCGACCATCCGGCCCAAAAACAAACGCATGTACCGCGTGATCATGTTGTACACCTTCGATCCCTGAAAACAGGATCTCTTTCTTGTCAGCCTTATCATCTCCATCAGAGTCGGTGAGCAGAATGACATGTGGACTCGCCGACACAATCGCCTGATTCCCATCAATAATCCATATACCAAGCGCTGCATCTATGTCGTCACCTTCGTAAAAGACTGTTCGACTGTCAGCCTTTCCGTCACCATCCGTGTCTTCTAAAATCACAATCCGCTCCATTTCTTCCCGCTCCGGGTTTTGTGGATTGAGGTGCGGGCGGTAGTTAATCCCTTCACAAACCCATACGCGGCCTTTTGAATCAATGTCGATGTTTGTAGGATTTACGAGCATCGGTTCAGCGGCAAAAAGGCTTACTTCGAGCCCGGGCGCAACAGCAAGGCCGGCTACCGCATTGTCTGGCATCCGCTTCTGCTCATCGCTTAGCGAAGCCCCCCCATCGTTTGCAATGAGTCCAAATTCATTGATTTCCTCGGTGCAGGCTGCTAGCAGAAAGCAACTTGCAATAACGGCGATAAAGTAGTTTTTCATGGGAGGCAGGAGGCTTTTCTTAAAAAAATTCAACAAAATATGCTGTTCATAATGATCTGGCAATTTCGAATACGGCAGAGTGTTGAGGAGGCAAGAGACTCAAAAGATGCCCGCTTCTCTCTTTCTCTCGAGACACCTTCAAACACAGCATCAGGAAGCCCAGGCCGGCACTTCTCCGAAGGTGATGCCCAATACCGGGATGACGAGCGCGTAAACAGCAATTGTGACGAGCAGCACAAAGAGCAAATTCAGCAACAGTCCTCCCCTGGCCATCTGCTGTATGGTGAGTTTTTCGCTGCCATATACAATGGCATTGGGAGGCGTAGCGGCAGGTAGCATAAAAGCACAACTGGCTGCTAATGTAGCCGGCACAACGAGCAACAACGGATTCTCGCCAAGTGCAACAGCTGCTACACTCGCCAAAATCGGCAGAAAGGCCGCGGCGGTGGCTGTGTTGCTTGCAAGCTCTGTCATGAATATAATCAGCATCACTGCCAGGGCAATCAGTATAATAAGCGGCCAGTTACTTACGGCGCCCAAAACGCCACCAACCCACGCGGCCAATCCGGTTCTGCTAATAGCAGCTGCCAGGCTCAATCCGCCGCCAAAAAGCAGCAACACACCCCAGGGCAGTTTCAGGGCCCATTCCCAGTTCATGATAAACTGCCCTTTCTTTAAATCGATGGGAATTGCAAAAAGCACAGTAGCGCCTAACAGTGCAATACCTGTATCCGACAAGCCCGGCAGCCAGGCTTGCAAGTAAGGCCTCGAAATCCAAAGCAAGGCAGTTAGAACAAATACCGTCGCCACGATTACTTCTGGCCGGGAGATGCGTCCCATCTTCACGATCTCGGATTCTATCAATTGCTTTCCACCTGGTAACTCAGGAAGATTAACAGGAAAAGCGACACGTGTTAAGACCAGAAATGCCAGCGGCAAGGAAAAGATTACGAAGGGAATGCCAATCATTAACCATTGCACAAAGCTGATTTCAAAGCCATACTGTTCATTTAGAAATGCAACGAGAAATGTGTTTGTAGGCGTTCCAATCAATGTCCCTAGCCCACCGATACTTGCAGAATAGGCGAGGCCGAGTAACAAAGCCGTTGTAAACCGTTGTCCATGTGAGATCCCGGTTTTCAAGTCTTTCTCATCTGGCACCAACTCTACAACAGACAACGCAACGGGGAGCATCATAAGCGTTGCTGCCGTGTTACTGATCCAGCAACTCAAAATTGCTGTACTAATCATAAAGCCGGCAATAATTGATCGCGGCTGCGTGCCAATCTGTCGAACCATTTTCAAAGCAATCCGCCGGTGAAGATTCCAGCGCTGCATGGCAAGCGCAATCATAAATCCGCCCATAAACAGGAAAATCATGGGATGGGCATAAGCGGAGGCGTTTAAGCTTACATTACCAACACCAAGTAGCGGAAACAGAATGATGGGCAAAAGTGAAGTAATCGGGATTGGGATGGGCTCCGTCATCCACCAAATGGAGATAAGTACGGTAATGGCGGCCGTTCGCCAGGCCTCTACCGAAAGACCTTCCGGCGCTGGTAACAATAGAAAAAAGCCAAACAATACAAGGCCGGCGATGAAGCCAATTATTTTAACCGACTGAGAAGACTTTACTTCGGTGGTTTGCAACATGTACTCCTCTTATTTACTCGCAACAAAATGGAAAGGTGTAGCTAAGAAACCAAAGGCCTCAGGATGCGGGCATAGGGTTGGTGAAATTTATCAGCCCTGTTTTTGAATTTGAATAGCAGAATATTGGTGGATACCTGCCCTCATTTTCAAAACGCACAATGTCCACATGGTCAAGGTGCCGGCGCATAAATGCCAGCTAACAGACAAAACCGTAGTGCTACATGTAATTCTTCAACTAGAACTTAAGAAAGCACAGCGATAAATGTTTATATTGCTTGCCTCCAAAAAAAATAAAGAAACAGCAAAGTGATAAATTTTCAAGATGCTCCTACACCTGAGGCCCTCCTACCTAAAATCGAAAAGATGTGGGACCTCTCCGCCAACAAAATTCGCGCAATAGAAGAAAAGTTTGATTTCACGCGAGGCGCGCCAGTATTTACGATAAATGGAAACTACGTTACCCGCGGCTGGACAGAGTGGACCCAGGGCTTCCAGTATGGATCGGCAATCCTCCAGTATGACGCAACGCAGGACAAAGAATGTCTGGAGGCAGGTATCTCACAAACGATTGCTCTGATGGCCACCCATATCACGCATATGGGGGTACATGACCATGGATTCAACAACGTGAGCACCTACGGCAATCTATTGCGATTGATGAATGAAGGGCGGATTCCTGAGAACACGTGGGAGCGTCATTTTTACGAGCTAGCCATCAAGTGCTCAGGCGCTGTCCAGGCCGCCCGTTGGACCACAATACCTGACACAGGCGGATACATTTATTCGTTTAATGGGCCGCACTCCCTTTTCTCAGACACTGTCCGATCCTTGCGCGCCCTGTCTCTTGGCCACAAACTCGGTCATACCCTAATGGGCGAGCACGATGCTAAAATTTCCCTCCTGGAGCGTGTGATCCATCACTTGCACAGCACAGCAAAGTACAACGTGTATTATGGCGAAGGGCGTGACAGCTACGATATCAGTGGCCGGGTTGTCCATGAGAGTATTTTCAATCTCAACGACGGCCGCTACCGATGCCCAAGTACACAACAAGGATACAGCCCTTTTTCAACATGGACCCGTGGCCTTGCATGGATTTTAACAGGTTTTGCTGAGCAGTTGGAATTTCTCGACACCCTGCCGGCTACTACCTTTGTGAATTTGGGCACCAAAGAAGACTTACTCGACACCCTGATTAGAACAGCAAGGGCAACGGCAGATTTTTACATCGAGAACACACCAACCTGCGGCATTCCTTACTGGGACACGGGCGCTCCAGGGTTAGCACATATGGAGGACTACCTGAACAAGCCGGCTGATCCCTTTGGCTCCAATGAGCCTGTAGACAGTTCAGCCGCGGCAATTGCCGCACAAGGCTTTATCCGTCTGGGAAGATACCTCAGAACCCAGGATCCAACCAGTGCAGAGAAGTATGAAAAAACTGGTTTAAAGATGTTATCTACCATGCTGGATGCGCCATACCTGAGCACTGAACCAGATCACCAGGGTTTGCTTTTGCATTCAATTTATCATCAGCCGAACGGGTGGGATCATACGCCGGCAGGATCAAAAATTCCTTACGGGGAATCTTGTATGTGGGGAGATTATCATTTGCGTGAACTGGCCCTTTACGTACAGCGAATAGCTAAGAACGAGCCCTATTACACTTTTTTCACATAGAAGACTTTCCTCGCATAGCAGCAGCTTACCCAGAAGCTCCTTCATCATCCTTTAGATTTTGTCAAAGACCTCTTTAGACATGCCCTCTGCAACAGCACTCACAGATCTTTCAAGGCTTTGTATTCATACCATAACAACCAAGCCATGGACGATTGAAGAATCTATTTCGAATTATGCCAAGGCAGGCGTAGCTGGTATCTCTGTCTGGCGGGAAGCATTGGAAGGGAGAGATCTCAATGAAATAAAACACAGTATTGCTGCAGCCGGTCTAACAACTGTATCTTATGTAAGAGGCGGCTTCTTTCCTTCCCACAAACCGGCTGATCGACAAAAAGCACTTGTAGAGAATCGGACGATTATTGAAGAAGCAAAGATGCTCGGCGCTCCACTCGTCGTGCTTGTGTGTGGTGCTGATCCTGAACAATCACTAGAAGACTCTGCCAAGCAAATAGAAGAGAGCATCAGTGATTTATTGCCATTTGCTGAAGAGGCCGGCATAAAACTGGGCATCGAACCTCTCCATCCGCAATATGCCGATACGCGGTCTGCCATAGTGACGCTTGAACAAGCAAATGACCTGGTGGAAAGAATTAACAACCCGTACTTGGGCATTGTCCTCGACGTGTATCATGTTTGGTGGGATCCGCACCTTAAAAGAGAAATTAAACGCTGCGTCACAAACGGAAATCTAATGGCTTTTCATGTTTGCGACTGGCGCGTCCCCACACGTGATGCGCTAAATGACAGAGCATTGATGGGTAACGGATGTATCAACATACCAGAAATCCGTGCACAAATTGAATCGCTCGGCTATTATGGCTTTATCGAGGTAGAAATCTTCTCAACGGAGCACTGGGCCTCCGATCAGGGTCAATTTCTTGATGAAATCATTACGGCTTATAAATCGCACGTGTAGTTTTTCCCTTTGTCAGTAATCGGTTATCACTTCTCAGATTTTGCTGCGTTCATTTCTGAAAACTGACTACTGAAAACTGACCACTTAGTTAGCAAACCAACTTCCAACCCCAAAAGAACAAATGAGCAAAGCAACTATCCACAACGTTGGCGTGATAATGAACGGCGTTACAGGCCGAATGGGTACGAACCAGCACTTGATGCGATCTATTCATGCCATTCGGCAGCAAGGCGGTATTGCATTAAACGAGCACGAGGTCATCATGCCAGATCCAATTCTGGTTGGGAGAAATCCAATCAAGCTCGAAAAAAGAGCCCAAATGGCCGGCTTGAATAAGTGGACGACAAATCTGGATGAAGCATTAAGCGACAATGCTTACAGCGTATATTTTGATGCCCAGTCTACAGACCGAAGGGTTGTTGACGTCAAAAAAGCCATTGCAGCAGGGAAACATATTTACTGCGAAAAACCCGTTGCGCTCACAACACAGGAAGCATACGACTTGCATGTTCTGGCAGAAGCAGCCGGTGTCAAACATGGCGTAGTACAAGATAAGCTGTGGTTACCAGGCCTGGTTAAACTGCAAATGTTGCGCGACAGTGGCTTTTTTGGAGACATCCTCTCTGTTCGGGGAGAATTTGGATATTGGGTGTTTGAAGGCGACGTAATCAAACCCCAGCGCCCCTCATGGAATTACCGGGCAGAAGACGGTGGCGGTATGATCTTCGACATGATGTGCCACTGGCGCTATGTACTGGATAATCTGTTCGGCAACGTAAAATCGCTCTCTTGCCTTGCGCAAACCCATATTAAAAAGCGCTGGGACGAAAACAATCAGCCCTATACTTGTACAGCAGACGACGCTGCTTACGCTACGCTTGAACTGGAAAATGGCGTCATTGCGCACTTCAACTCTTCCTGGTGCGTACGCCCCCGGCGCGACGATCTACTCACCATTCAAGTCGACGGCACCAAAGGGTCTGCTGTAGCCGGCTTGCAGGAATGCTGGACGCAGTCGTACGGGTCTACCCCCATGCACTCATGGAGTCCAGACATCCCGAACCCACTCGATTTCTATGCCGGCTGGTCGCAGGTACCTCATCACGGGACCTATGAGAATGCTTTCAAGGCTCAATGGGTCTCTTTCCTGAAATACGTCGTTGCAGATACACCCTATCGATTTGATTTAATGGAAGGCGCCAAAGGCGTTCAGCTTGCAGAAATAGCCCTCGCCTCCTCTGAAGCCCGTGCTTGGCTGGACGTACCTTCTGTTGAGGAGACCTTTGCCTAATTGGAAATTCGAGGCTTTATCGTTTTGAATAATATCGAGCCACCAGTCTATAATTAAAAGAGGCGCCATGAAAAGAACCGCGTTAATAACGGGCGGTACCCGAGGCATAGGATTGGGTATTGCCCAGGCACTTGCCGCAGAATCTTATCACCTGATCCTATGTGGTCGGCGTGCAAAGGACGACATCGCAGAAGTATTGGATCTGCTATCCACACCAACCCAGCAAGCTGATTATATCCAGGCAGATTTGGGAGACAAGGAAGATCGGGGCAGGCTAATTGAGGAAGCGCGAAAAATATCTGCGCAACTTCATGTCCTGGTCAACAATGCCGGCATGGCTCCGCGGTCACGTGATCATATTTTAGATGCATCAGAGGAAAGTTTTGAGGAAATAATACGGGTCAATCTGCAAGGCCCGTATTTCCTGACACAACAATGTGCTCGCTGGATGGCTGAGCAAGCGTCAGATGACACCTCTTCAAGACCTTGTATTATCAACATCAACTCAATATCATCAACTGTGGCCTCGGTAAACCGAGGAGAGTATTGTATTTCAAAGGCCGGCCTGAGCATGTCCACCAAACTGTGGGCTGCAGGCCTCGCACAACACAACATCGATGTATTCGAGATCCGTCCGGGCATTATAAAGACCGATATGACTGCCGGCGTCACCAGTAAATATGACAAGCTGATTGCCGAAGGACTCTTGCTTGAGCCGCGATGGGGAACGCCCGAAGACATTGGTAAAGCAAGTGCGATGTTAGCCCGTGGAGACATGCCTTATGCGACCGGACAGATATTAACAATGGATGGTGGACTGACGCTAGAGAGACTGTGATATTTTATGCGAGCAAAACTTAAAGCATTCCTGTTTAAAGACATGGGCGTGAAATTATATGGCGCCTGGGATGTTTTCATTGTTATCGTCACCACCTACACCACAGTTGCTATTCCACTCTCTGTTGCCATTTATGAATCAGGCCAGATCTATTATGACAGAGAGCTTTTCCTTACAGTTGTATACGTCAGCGATGTTCTTATAAGCTTCCTCCGAATCAAACGGAAGGCCTCCTTCATTCATCTCGAGTACAATGCAATGAAGGTGTATTACAGGCGATGGATAGTGGCTGACATCATTGCAGCCCTGCCCCTCGCTGCGCTGTTCGGTGTACCGTGGTTACAGCTATTCAGACTGACAAAAATTGCAAAGGTCGTCTACCTGATTCAGATCTTTCGCCGAATCAAGGCGCATTTCACAAATACCATTCTCCTGATGCAATTCCTCTACTGGGCCGCAATTGCAACACACTGGTTGAGTTGTGGCTGGATCCGGATACATGGACTGGATCATGATGTAGATGTAGAGACCAACTACATCGATGCCCTTTACTGGACAGTTTCTACCATGACAACCGTCGGGTACGGCGACATCACCCCTGTGACCTCTTTAGAGAGACTTTATGCCATTATCACCATGATCTTCGGATACTCTTTCTTAGGCTATCTGATTGGTAGCTTCGCCAGTATTCTGACCAAGAAAGACCCCATCAAGGAGAAGTACACCCAGAACATGGAGAAGCTCACGAATGCAGCCCGCTATGCGAACTTGCCGCTGGACTTGCAGCGCAGGATCTATGATTATTTCAATTATCAAATGACTCGCCGCGTAGGATATGATGAGGAGTCATTTATTAACGAACTTCCCCCAGGAATGCGGGGTGAAGTCTCGTTGTACTTCAGGAAAGAAGTGATAGAAAACATTTATTTATTTACAGATGCGCCCCAGTCCTTCATCATGGAAATCGCCCAGCAGCTAAGAGAACGCATTGTGGCACCTGATGACTACGTCTTCAAAGCCGGCGACCAGGGTCAGCAAATGTTCTTGATCGCACATGGATCTGTCAGCGTTTTCAGCGAAGATGAAACACAGCTGTATCGAACGCTTTCAGAAGGAGATTTTTTCGGAGAAATTGCATTGTTTCAAGATAGCCCCAGAACAGCCACCGTTAAAGCCAATACCTATTGCGATATTTATTCGCTTGGTAAATTAACTTTCGAGAAAACGTTGGAGCAATATCCTGAAATTGCAGCCAAGATCAAGGAGAAGGCCACGCAACGGTCCAGAAATGAACCCAATTAATCATACGATTGCCAGACATCAACACTGCCATGTTATCTTGTAAAAAAGAACTCTTTTCGCTAC
This sequence comes from Rhodothermales bacterium, assembly GCA_045106435.1. Lineage (GTDB taxonomy): Bacteria > Bacteroidota > Rhodothermia > Rhodothermales > JAHQVL01 > JBCCIM01. Next base: position 3,214 of record JBGCEN010000566.1, on the reverse strand, counting down.
CTGAACAGACGCACTATCTGAACTGTGCGTATATGTCTCCTGTATCTAAAGCAGTTGAGGCAGCAGGGATTACAGGCATTCGGTCTAAAAGAATGCCCGGTGCTGTGAAGCCCCATGATTTTTTTGAAACAGCCGGCCAGACAAAAAATCTTTTTGCCTCGCTCATAAACGCGCCGGCGCATGCAATTTCAATCATTGCATCTGCTTCTTATGGCATTGCTACTGTTGCCAAAAACGTGGATGTATCTGCCGGCCAGAATATCGTGATTGTTGGCGAGCAATTCCCTAGCAATGTGTATTCATGGATGCGCAAAGCAGAGGAAACTGGTGCAACCATTCGCACAGTTCAGGCACCCGAAGATGTGAATGAGCGTGGCAAACGATGGAACGAGCGTGTTCTTGAGGCTATAGACAAAGATACGGCGGTTGTTGCCATGGCTCATGTACACTGGGCAGACGGTACCTTATTTGATCTCGAATCCATTGGAAAACGAGCAAGAGCGGTAAACGCTGCATTTATTATCGATGGCACACAATCTATTGGCGCCCTGCCCTTTGACGTGTCCGTCATCCAGCCAGACGCGCTGATTTGCGCCGGCTACAAGTGGCTCATGGGTCCTTACAGCATCGGTCTGGCCTATTATGGCCCCCGGTTTTCAAACGGCACCCCGATTGAAGAGAATTGGATCACGCGTGAAGGCAGTGAACAATTTGGCGGATTGGTTGCTTATAGAACCACCTATCAGCCGGGTGCAGACAGATATGATGTGGGAGAAAAGAGCAACTTTGTTTTGCTGCCCATGCTCTTGCAGGCGTTAAAACACCTGGAAGACTGGGGAATATCAAATATACAGCGATATTGTGCAGATCTTACTAAATCGTTTTGCCAGGAAATCAAAACGCTTGGATTCGAAGTAGAAGACCCTTCGTGGAGAGCCCAGCACCTTTTTGGGGTGCGTGTTCGAGATGATATTCCAATGGAACGACTGATGAACGCTATAACAGAAGCGAATATAAGTGTTTCTATACGCGGTACAGCGGTTCGAATATCACCCCATGTATATAACAACGAATCGGATATACAGGCTTTAAACGACGTTTTCAAGGCTGTAGCAAACAAGGCTGTACAAAATGAGAAAACAGGCCATTCCGTACTCACTACCTGACAAGGTTTGTGCTATCGGGCATATGATTTGATCTATTCAGTGTCATATTGCAAAATAACCAAAAAGGCTTGTTAAAACCTGATGAAACACAAAAACCATATAGCTTCGTTGATCGCACTGTTCATCGCTGTACTCTTTACAGGACAGCAACCCCTCAGTGCGCAGTCTGAAGCTGAGTTGATCGGCCGGCTACGCGCCAAATACGATCAGGTGGAGTTAATGAAAGCTGACTTCACCCAAAATATTACCTCTCCCTTTGGAGATCTTCTACCAGAAAACCGAGGCTCACTTCTTGTTGAAGGAGATCGCTACCGCGTAGAAACAGCATCACAGACTTTTGTCACAGATGGTGAGACTACCTGGATCTACAGTGCACTAGAGAAGCAAGTCCTTATTAATGATTTTGTCGATGACGAAACAACCTTCTCTATTAGTAATTTCCTCGACAATTTCCATTCAGATTACCAAGTCTTAAACACAAGCCTGAGTTATCTGAATGGAACACGGCATCATGAACTGCAGCTTAAATCTGAAGTAAATGAGTCGTTCTTTAAAGAAGTAACCCTCTGGATGAGAGATTCCGATCATGTTATAACACGACTAAAAGTGTTAGACGTGAATGATGCGGTTCTTGATTTCAACCTCAATGATATAGAAATCAATCCTTACATAGAAGGCAATCCATTCACTTTTACACCACCAGATGGCGCTGAGATTATAGACCTTAGGTCATAAACAAAGCGGGTATGCAGGTTTACCTTACGGCCTGACTGCTCATCATTCGGTAAATGTAAATACTGGGGCAGTCCTTGAAAAAGGACTACATGAATGCTTGCCGGCATAAAGTATTTAATACGTGACAACCCAGTTGAAGAAGTTTGTTGGATATTCCATAAGCATTGCGCTAGGTGTTTGCCTTTTTTACCTGGCCATGCGTGATGTTGACACAAGTGAGCTATTGGCTGCACTTAAAAACGCCGCTTATGGATGGCTCATTCCTATTGTGGCAACTATTTTCATTGGCCATGGGCTAAGGGCATGGCGGTGGCAAATTCTCATTGAGGCCCTCCCCGACCATCAAAGGACGGGAGAACTAAATACCATTTCTTTCAAAAATACCTTTATGGCGCTGCTCATAGGGTATTTTGCAAATATCCTTGTGCCCAGGCTTGGTGAGTTTGCACGCGCAGCAAGCCTTTCAAAACAAGAAGGCATCAGGTTTAGCGGTGTATTTGGCACCGTTGTAGCCGAACGCGTATTTGATGTAATTGTCCTGCTGCTGGGTATAGCCAGTCTTAGCGTCTTGTTCTATGACCAGTTTCTTTTCCTGCAAGACCGCGTGCTTTTGCCCCTGCTTTCTTTATCACAAGATATTTCTATTGGCTGGACTGCGTTTGGCCTAGCCGGGTTTACTGCCGTTGGGTATATAACACTGCGCTCAATGAAGGCATCGCAGTCGTCGAAATTGATGCAATTCCGCCGGCGCTTGATCTCGGTTATCAAATCATTTAAAGATGGCCTATTTACCTTGTTAACGGCCCCCAAACGGGTGATATTAATTGTCAGCACGATACTCATGTGGCTTAGCTATGCGGCAATGGCATATCTGATGTTTATCATGCTCGATATGGATAGCAATTATGACCTTGGATTTGCTGCAGCCTGGTCCATTATGATTTTTGGCGCCATAGGATTTGCTGTACCGTCCCCTGCTGGAACAGGTTCATTTCATTACTTTACAATTTTAGCACTGGTCAACTTATATTTTATTGACGACCCAACTGCTGCTGCCTACGCACTACTGTCCCACGGACTTCATGTATTGGTGTACATTATTGCCGGCATCGCCGCTTTATTTATTCAAGGCACAAACCTTAAGTCATTACAAGCAACACCAATTGATACAGACTAGTACTCTGTCAGGGAAATAAATGGAGTATCAGATTTTCAGGGTACGAAGCGTATGAGCGTACGATGGGTACGAAAAAGTCTTCTTTTCTTCTTTCGTACTTATCGTACTCTTTGTACTCCTCGTACCTATGAACCTC
>JBGCEN010000565.1:0-20700 GCA_045106435.1 Rhodothermales bacterium | reverse complement strand
TCCTTGTTGGATAGTACCGGCTGACTGGATTCGAGGCGCATGTTAGAGTCGCCGTTGTTGAGTCCCAGCAGGTTTGGACGCGGGCCAATCAGGGTCACCAGCGACATCACGATCTCCTCACGGATCGGATCGATCGGCGGGTTGGTCACCTGGGCAAAATTCTGTTTGAAATAGTTGGAGAGATGACGGGAGCGGCTGGAAAGCACGGCCGGCGGATTGTCGGCGCCCATGGAGGCGGTTCCCTCCATGCCGTGTTTGACCATTGGCGTCAGCAGGAACTTGATATCTTCCTGGGTATAGCCGAACGCCTGCTGGATATTCAGCATCATCCCCTCCTCCATCTGCACTGAAGGGGTTGCGGCAGGTGTGATGTGATGCAGTTTCAATTGCGTCTTGTCCAGCCACTGCTGGTAGGGGTTCGCTTCAGCGAGCTCTTTTTTGAGCTCCTCGTCATCGATGATGCGCCCCTCCCGGGTGTCGATGAGGAACATCTTGCCGGGCTGCAGGCGCCATTTTTTGACAATCTTCTCTTCCGGAGTGTCGAGCACGCCCATCTCGGACGCCATGATTACCATGTCATCATCTGTGATCAGGTAGCGCGCCGGGCGCAGTCCGTTTCTGTCAAGGGTTGCGCCAATCTGCCGGCCGTCGGTGAAAGCAACCGCTGCGGGGCCGTCCCACGGCTCCATCAGTGCGGCGTGATACTCGTAGAAAGCGCGGCGGGAGTCGTCCATCAGATTGTTGCCTGACCACGCCTCCGGGATCAGCAGCATCATTGCGTGAGACAGGCTGTAACCGCCGGCGACCAGCAGTTCCAGGGCGTTGTCGAAGCAGGCTGAATCAGACTGGCCTTCGCGGATCAGGGGCCATACCTTGTGCATGTCTTCACCCAGAACCTTTGACTCCATGGAGTGGCGACGCGCGGCCATCCAGTTGACGTTGCCGCGCAGGGTGTTGATCTCGCCATTATGTGCAATCATGCGGAACGGATGCGCCAGATCCCATGTGGGAAAGGTGTTGGTCGAGAAGCGCTGGTGCACCAGAGCCAGTGCAGAGACGAGGCGCTCATCGCTCAGATCCAGATAGTAATTGCCGAGTTGCTTTGCCAGAAGCAGTCCCTTGTAGACAATCGTACGGCTGGACATGGAGGGTACGTAAAAGTTTTTCGAGCCATCCAGCTGCTGTTCTCTGACACGGATGCCGATCAGTTTGTGCAACACAAAGAGTTTGCGTTCGAGATCGTCCTGGTTGTTGCAGCTGTCGCCGCAACCGATAAACAGCTGGCGGATAACAGGCTCGCATGGGAGGACGCTTTCACCGAGTACACTGCTGTCGACCGGTACGGTGCGCCAGCCCAACAACTGTTGGCCCTCCTCGGTGATGAGATTGGTTATAACGGCTTCAATCACTTTCCGCTGTTTCTCATCCTTGGGCATAAACAGCATGCCGACGCCATAATTTCCTGCAGGAGGGAGTTCGAAATCCACTTCGGCGCGGAAAAAATCATCGGGAATCTGCATCAGCAACCCGGCGCCGTCGCCAGCCTTGGGGTCGGCGCCGACCGCTCCGCGATGCTCGATGCGTTTGAGAATCATCAATCCCTGCTGGATAATGTCATGACTTTTTTCTCCCTTGATGTGGGCGACAAAGCCGACACCGCAGGCATCATGTTCATTAATTGGATCGTAGAGTCCCTGTTTAGGAGGAAGAGAGCCGTGGTTCATTACAAATCTCGTTATACTGTATGCTTGTCAGTTGTAAATTCTGCCATCACCGCTTCCGGAAAAACAATAATTTAAATGCTGGAATCGGGCGAATAAAAGGCCATACAGTATAGCAGTTTTCTGTTTTTTTGGGCGCAAATACTGCCAAAGCAGAAACGGTGTCGACCTGGCAAGCACTGAATGGTTACCTTTCATTTTATGTGGACGTAGCGTAATCTTCATTATTCTGTGTTTACCAGTCTCTGAATAGAGAATATCGATGAAGTTGACTAGCCGCCATTTGCTGCTGGGCGTGACCGGCGGAATTGCCGTCTACAAGGCGGCCGAGCTTGCCCGGCTGCTGGTCAAGGCAGGCGCCGAGGTGCAGGTGGTGATGACAGAAGCAGCTACCCGCTTTGTTGCGCCCCTCACATTTGAAGCGTTGACAGGCAGGCCTGTCCATACGGATTTATTTGATTCCGCCCATGATGCCGCGATGGGGCATATCGAGCTGGCCCGCTGGGCCGATCTGGTCCTGGTGGCGCCCGCGACGGCAGATTTTCTGGCGCGTCTCGCCGTGGGCAGGGCGGATGATCTGTTGGCAACCCTGTGTTTGGCGAGCAAAGCGCCTGTTGCCGTGGCGCCGGCGATGAATCAGCAGATGTGGGCTAATCCGGCAACACAGGAAAATCTCAAAACCCTGGGAAGTTATCCAACGCGGATATGGGGGCCTGCTGCAGGTGAGCAGGCCTGTGGCGATGTTGGGCCAGGACGTATGTTTGAAGCCGTAGAGCTGTTTAAGTTAGTATGTGACCACTTTGCAACAGGGAGTCTCGCCGGAGTCAGGGCGTTGGTGACAGCGGGTCCGACGCAAGAGGCGCTGGATCCGGTGCGTTTTATCGGCAACCGCAGCTCCGGCCGTATGGGTTTTGCCATTGCCAGGGCGCTGGTCGAAGAGGGGGCAGAGGTGGCGCTGGTCGCAGGGCCGGTCTCCCTGGATACTCCACGCGGGGTAACGTGCGTCAATGTTGAATCGGCGCTGCAGATGCGCCGGGAAGTGATGCTGGGAGTGACGCAATGCGATCTGTTTGTGTCAACCGCAGCGGTCGCTGATTATCGGCCGCTGGAGCCAGCGCCTGAAAAGATCAAGAAGAGCAGCGAGCAGCTTGTCATTGAACTGATTCGCAACCCGGATATTCTTGCCGAGGTCGCAGCGCTCGAGGATGCGCCCTACACGGTCGGTTTTGCCGCTGAGACAGAACGGCTCGATGAATATGCGCAGCAGAAGCGCATCAGCAAAGGCATCGACATGATCGCGGCCAACCTTGTCGGCGCCGAAGAGGGGGGCTTTGATCGCGCAGAGAATGCCCTGACTCTCTATTGGGAGGGTGGCAGGCGGCAGTTGCCGATGACAGACAAGCTGCGTCTGGCAAGAGAATTGATAATGATAGTGAGCGAACAACTTTATGCACGAACTGGAACTGAAAATCCTTGATTCAAGACTGGGAGATGAATTCCCACTCCCGAGCCACGCGACAGGCGGATCTGCAGGGATGGATTTGCGCGCCATGTTGGATGCCCCTGTGGATCTGCAGCCGGGCCAGACCGAACTGATTCCGACAGGCATGGCGATTCATATCGCTGACCCCGGACTGGCGGCCGTCATTTTACCGCGTTCGGGGCTGGGGCATAAACACGGCATCGTGCTTGGCAACCTGGTCGGTTTGATCGATTCGGACTACCAGGGGCAGCTGTATGTCTCCTGCTGGAATCGCGGCAACGACAGCTTTCGCGTCGAAATCGGCGAGCGTATTGCGCAGCTGGTGGTGATCCCGGTCGTGCAGGCAAAATTTGCTATCGTCGACGAGTTCAACGACAGCAGCCGTGGAGCGGGTGGCTTTGGTCATACCGGTCGACATTAACCATTATCTTCCTTCTCCCAGAGGGAGAGGAGGGCAGATTGGTGGATAATTACACATTCAGTGAAAGTCCCAAATATCAACTGAACTCAACTAGACAAATTTTATGAGTCTCACAGCAACAGAAGCAAAACAGGTCGCCCACGTATTAACAGAGGCAATGCCCTATCTGCAGCGATTTCGCGGCAAGACGGTGGTGATCAAATATGGTGGCAACGCCATGGTGGACGCTGAACTCAAGCGCGGTTTTGCGCGTGATGTGGTGATGATGAAACTGGTCGGCGTCAACCCGGTGATTGTCCATGGCGGCGGCCCGCAAATTGCAAGCCTGTTGAAGCGCCTGGGAAAAGAGAGTGAGTTTATCCAGGGAATGCGGGTTACCGATGCCGAAACCATGGATGTGGTGGAGATGGTGCTGGGCGGCCTGGTCAACAAGGAGATTGTCAATCTGCTCAATCGCCACGGCGGCTCAGCAGTTGGCCTGACTGGCAAGGACGGCGATCTGATTCGAGCCACCAAGCTGCATGTCAAGCCAAACGCTCCGGAAATCGAGGCGTCTGAAATTATTGATCTTGGACATGTCGGCAGGGTGGAAAGCATCGATACCGGTGTTGTGGATATGCTGGTGCATGGGAATTTTATTCCGGTTATCGCTCCCATCGGGGTCGGCGCCGATGGTCACAGCTACAACATCAACGCAGACCTGGTCGCCGGCAAGATTGCAGAGGTGCTGCAGGCGGAGAAGCTGATCCTGCTGACCAACATAGAAGGACTCCAGGATAAACAGGGAAAGCTGCTGACCGGGCTTAGTACCCACCGCGTCGATGAGTTGATTGCGGATGGCACCATCCACGGCGGCATGCTGCCGAAAATAGGCTGCGCGCTGGATGCCGTCAAGTCCGGAGTCAATACTGCGCACATCATAGATGGGCGGGTGCCGCATGCGGTGCTGGTGGAGCTCTTTACCGACGAGGGCATCGGTACCCTGATCAGGAGGAGCTGAAATGCCGCGCCCCTCCCGCAAACAGCAGATTCTGGAGAGCCTGGCGCATGAACTGGAGATTCAGTCAGGCAAACGCATCACCACGGCATCCCTGGCAAAGGCGGCCGGTGTTTCCGAGGCTGCCCTGTACCGCCATTTTGCCAGCAAGGCACAGATATTCGAGTCTCTCATCGGTTTTGCTGAAGAGAGCGTCTTCACCCGCATAAACCAGATTATTGAAGAGTACAAGGAGACGCCGGAGCGCTGTTACTACATCATTTACCTGCTGCTGGCATTCTCTGAACGCAATCCCGGCATTACCCGGCTGCTGCTTGGTGATGCTTTGACAGGCGAGAATGAGCGCCTGCATGCACGTGTAGAGCAATTTTTTCTTCGCGTGGAGTCTCAGTTCAAACAGGTGTTGCGTGAGGCAAAGATGCGGGGGGAAGCCAGGTCAACTGCCAGTGAAGGCTTGACAGCACGGCTGCTGACGGACTGGGCTGAGGGAAGGATGCATCATTTCCGGCGTTCGACTTTCAAGGAGTCCCCGCTGGAGAAGCTGGAGGATTGCTGGAGGATTCTTGCGCCGGCGATTTTTCGTTGAGCACGGCGGGAGCAAAGCCCTGTGACACACGCTTTGCTTTCTCACTGTTACAGGGCGCTCTTCTGACGGATGCCCTGCATTGGACATCCAGGAATATCGAGAATTTCTCTCCATCTGCTTCGCTGATCAGTGACAGAATCAGGCTGATTTGCTGGTCCCGGGTTGCCGGCTCCGTGACTATTATCTCATCCGTCTGGTATTTGACAGCTGTATCGGTGTGTTTGTTGAGATAGGCAACAGCGCTCTCCCATAGGGACTTGCAGTTTTTTCCCGGCGAGCAGGTGACGACACCATCAATGGGTTCCGGGGCCTCACCCCAAGAGGCTGGCGGCGGGTACTTTTCAGGCTGTTTCAGGTGGCGGTAACGTTGTAGATCCAGGGTATACTGATCGTGCAGCTGCTGTTTTTTTATTTCCGCCTGTTTAATTTCAGCATCGCTCTGTTTGACGCTGTGACGCAGTCTCAGAAGCTTTTGTATCATGTCGACAGGCACTGATTTTTCCTGGGCCTGTATTGCCTCGATCCGCTTCTGCTGTTTTGCCAACGCCTTGCGGGTGCTGTTGCGCCTGTTTTTCATGAGATTGATGGTGTGCTCGATTTTCGCAACCTTTCCATCCCTGGTCATGATAAGGTCATCGGAGGAGTCATATCGCTCAAGCAGTGACTGGTCGGTGTTATGCCGCTGCTGTTGGGACTCCTGCCGCAGCAGCTGCAGTTTTTTCTGCTGAATGCGGTGCTGCTGTTGTGCGGGTGTTAAAGATGATTTAACCCTGTCGATGATCACGCCCTGCTTGTTTAACTGAGAATGACCGCGGTGCCTGTGCTGGGCGGGAATCTTGTCAGAGTAGTGGACCTTGCCATTTTCGTCTGTCCAGCGGTATAGCTGTGCATGCGCGGCTGTGGCGGCGCAAAGCAGCAGTATCAATAGATAAAAATAATGAATCATTGATTTCTCTGATGTCAATTTTTCTGTGTCAAGTTAATATTGTCGATTTTATAGTGCAACAGGATTGAATTACAGCACAAAATCTTTCAGCATCCAGGGACTGCGCTTGAATATCCTGTCATTGGGAGCGACAAAATCACCTGCAGTGATTTTGAACGGACGAAGTGCGGCCCTAGGGTGGACTCCAGGGAAGGGCGCAGCAACCGTGGCAATCCTGTTCCAGTATCTGGCAAGCACCTCATGGACCAATTCATCCTGCTGTTCTTCTCCTTCCTGGCAAATCTCTTCTCCGCCTTTTCCGGAGGTGGAGCAGGACTGATCCAGTTGCCGCTGCTGCTGTTTCTCGGGCTCCCATTTGGCATCGCGCTGGCGACGCATAAAGTCGCATCTGTAGCGCTGGGTGTCGGCGCAACCATCCGTCATCTCAATAACAGTGACCTGGAGCGCCGTTTTATGCTGTTTATCCTGTTATGCGGTATCCCCGGGGTCATTCTAGGCGCAAGTTTTATACTGACTATTGCTGATCGCAGTGCAACGTTAGCGCTGGGAGTGCTGACCCTGGGGCTGGGACTCTACTCACTCATGCGCAAGCAGTTGGGTCAGTCGTATGAGCCGCGTCATCGTAACGCAGCCGGTTACTTCATTGGTGGGGCCGGATTGTTTGCTATCGGCATTCTGAATGGCTCCCTGACTTCGGGAACCGGGCTTTTTGTGACCCTGTGGCTGATTCGCTGGTTTGGCCTGGACTATCAACGCGCCGTTGCCTACACACTGATCCTGGTGGGGATGTTCTGGAATGGCGCAGGCGCCATCACGCTGGGCTGGCTGGGAGATATCAAGTGGGAGTGGCTTCCGGTGCTGCTGCTGGGTTCGCTGCTGGGCGGCTATGCAGGTGCACACCTCTCGATCAGCAGCGGCAACCGCTGGGTCAAACGCGGCTTCGAGACGGTGACGATACTGGTGGGGTTGAAGCTGATATCGGGGTAACTTCTGAATAACTCCGTGGTGGGAAAAATTTAAAACATGCAGGGGACAAGGCATTTTTCTGCCGCACCCACCACTGCACCAGAATCATGCTGGAGGCGCTGTCGATTATCTCTCCTACGGCCGGTGTAAACAGTGCGCAGGCTTTTTGAGAAGCTGCATACTGGGTTAGCAAGATGCCGTGTATAGTAGGCATATCAACGTTATTCAGCGCTTTGCTTTTTTTGCTACTACAACTCCATGCCAAATAGCCACACCGACGAACAGTATGATAAAGATGCAGCCTACCAGATCAGTGTAGAGGGAATGAGCTGTCAGCACTGTGTCAATGCGGTGCAGAAAGCGGCGATGGGGATTCCAGGTGTGACCGACGTCAGTGTTGATCTGCAGGCTGGCGCTGTTGAGGTGAGCGGCGGGCTGGCGCATGCTGTGATCGAGGCGATCAGGGAAGTGGGGTACGAGGCGATGCCGCGGCCAAACATACCGGAAAACTGCCCCATTCCAGATCCTCCATCTGCGGATATCCCTTTCGATTCCACAGATGACGGGCATACTGTCCCGGATGATCGCGCTGCCTACCTGGTCAGCATTTCCGACATGACCTGCGCCTCCTGTGTCGCTGCCGTAGAGCGGGCGATTAACTCGGTAGCCGGCGTGTCGCAGGCACAGGTCAACCTGGTTGAAAAACAGGCCCGGGTTGTCGGCGGCGATCCGGCTGCCGTCGTCAACGCGGTTATTGACCAGGGGTATGACGCCGGTTTGATGGAGAGGCTTCAGCCGTCTGACCAGCTCATGCTGCAATTTCAGGGTGATCCCGATGGCAAACTGGACGCACTGCTTTCAGACCTCGGAAGTGATGTAATCAATCATTGGCCCCGGGTAGAGCTCATCACCCGGCTGCATCCTGCGGATCTGCTGTTGCGGCTCAGGGAGGCCGGCTATGAGGCTTCCCTGAAGGAGCAGTTCGAAGATCCCTATCTGGCCCAGGCTGATCAGGCAAAGCGGGAGATTCACCGCTCATGGCTGCGGGCACTGCTTGCGGGAAGCGTTGGTGCCACTCTGATGGCTGGTGAGATGAGCGGGCTGTTTCCCGATCTGGACTCCGGAAGTGGCCAGCTGTTCTGGAGTTTTATGGCACTGGTGTGTCTGTTCACCATGTGGTTCAGCGGCGGCAGCTACTACCGCACAGCCGTTAAACAGGCGAGGCATCTCTCCACCAACATGGATACCCTGGTGGCGCTGGGCACCGCCGCTGCCTGGATCTCCTCGGTGATCGTGATCATCAAGCCCGACTTTATCCCAGGAGGAGGCAATCATCTCTACCTGGATGCTTCGGTTACTATCCTTGCATTTCTACAGTTGGGACACGCCCTGGAGAGCCGCGCCAAGCGCGTTACAAGCCAGGCCATCGGTTCCCTGGTGCAGCTGGCGCCAAAGTCGGCGACTGTCGCACGCGAAGGAGGAGAGGTTGTGGTGCCTGTCTCGCTGTTGCGACGAGGAGACCGGATCCGGGTAAAACCGGGCGAGACCATCCCGATTGACGGCGAGGTTGTCGAAGGCAGCTCCAGCGTGGATGAATCCATGCTCACAGGGGAGTCTATGAGCGTTCCCAAGGGGCCCGGTGATGAAGTCACTGGCGGCGCCGGCAACCAGGGCGGCACACTGCTGTTCAAAGTCACCCGCCTGGGAGATGAAACAACGCTGGCAACGATTGTCAGCATGGTGAAACAGGCACAGCTCAGCAAGCCTGCCATTGCGAAACTGGTGGACAGGGTCTCGGCCATCTTCGTTCCGGCTGCTATTGTTATCGCGCTCCTGGCTTTTATTGCCTGGAGCCTGCTTGGCCCCGAGCCGCAAACAGCCTACGCACTGACCGCCGGCATCGCAGTGCTGGTAATCGCCTGCCCCTGTGCCCTGGGGCTGGCCACCCCGATTTCCATCATGGTCGGCACGGGACGTGCCGCCCAGTTGGGGATATTGATTCGCAACAGCGATGCCCTGCAGAGCGCTTCCCGCTTGACGCACCTGGTCGTGGACAAGACTGGTACATTGACCGAAGGGTGCCCGACCGTGACCGATATTCATGCTGCAGGGTCACAACAGGAGAGTCGTCTGCTACAGCTTGCACTCAGCCTGGAGGTCGGCTCGGAGCACCCCCTGGCGCTGGCGGTTTTGCGTCGTGCGCGGGAACTGGATCTAGAAGCGCTTCCCTGTATCGATTTTCAGGCGATAAGCGGCCGCGGGATTTCAGGGGAAATTGATAGCCTGCGCTATTTTTTCGGCAATGCACAACTGCTGGCAGAACACAATATCGAGATCGAGAAGCATTGGCAGCAAGTTGCTGCGCATCAGGCCGGCCAGGGAGGAACCCCTGTCTGGCTTGCCAGCAGTGATGCCCTGTTGGGCCTGTTGATTTTCAAAGATCCGGTTCGCAAAGAGAGCGCTGCTGCGATGAGGGAATTCCATCGACACGGTTTGCAGGTTGTGATGTGCACTGGAGATAACAAGGCGACCGCGAATGCCGTCGGAGCGGCGCTGGGCGTCAATACGATTTTCAGCGAGCTGCTGCCCGGACAGAAGCTTGATGTGATTCGTGATCTCCAGCAGCAAGGGCACAAGGTCGGCATGGTGGGAGACGGCGTCAATGATGCTCCTGCTTTGGCCCAGGCCGACACGGGTTTCGCAATCGGTGGTGGCACTGATGTTGCCATAGAGAGCGCCGACATTACCCTCGCGGGCGACTCGCTGTTGAATGTCAGCAACGCAATCGCCATCTCCAGCGCCACCCTGCGCAATATAAAACAGAATCTGTTCGGCGCATTTATCTATAATGCCATTGGCATACCGCTGGCTGCAGGTATGTTCTATCCATTGACCGGCTGGCTGCTCAGCCCGATGTTCGCCAGCTTCGCCATGGCGATGTCATCGGTTACCGTGGTTACCAACGCCAACCGGCTGCGGTTTTTTAAAGCAGCGACTTCAAAACATCGACTGGAGATCCCTTTGAGTGATGTAACCCATCTGAAAGTAACAGGCATGACATGCAACCATTGTGTCATGCATACGAAAAAGGCGCTGCAAAGCGTGCCCGGTGTAAAGAGCGTGGATGTCTCCCTGGAGCCAGGGACAGCCACGGTTACCGGCAGTGCCGATCATGACCAATTGATTGCCGCAGTCAAAAATGCAGGCTACGAGGCCGAGGTCGTATAATTCCAACGCAATCCTGTTAAGAGAAAAATATATGCCAAGCTCGAAAATCATCTATACCCTTACTGACGAAGCGCCGGCACTGGCAACCCGTTCACTGCTGCCTGTCGTACAATCCTTTGCTAAAGCTGCGGGTGTCAGCGTTGAGACCAGGGATATCTCTCTGGCGGGGCGGATACTAGCCAATTTTCCCGAAAATTTGACCGCTGAACAACAGCAGGACGATGCATTGGCGGAGTTGGGCGAACTGGCGAAGACGCCGGATGCAAATATTATCAAGCTACCGAATATCAGTGCATCGATACCCCAGCTGAATGCGGCCATTGATGAGTTGCAGGCGCTGGGATATGAGCTCCCTGACTATCCTGAAGAGCCGCAAAATGAAGCACAACGGGACATTAAGGAGCGCTATGCCAGAGTGCTTGGCAGTGCGGTCAATCCGGTACTGCGTGAAGGTAACTCGGATCGCCGCGTAGCTGGCCCGGTCAAGGCATACGCAAAAAAGCATCCCCACTCGATGGGCGCTTGGAGCGCAGCTTCTAAATCGGGGGTTGCATCGATGAGTGACGGCGACTTCTATTCCAGCGAACAATCGGTTGTGATTGAAGAGGCGGGTGATGTCAAAATCGAATTTGTGAATGAAGATGGAGCTGTAACGATACTGAAACAGAAAACCCCCGTTCTGGCTGATGAAGTTGTCGATGCAACGCGAATGAGCCGCAAGGCGCTGAGAGCTTTCTATGAAAAAACGATCGATGAAGCAAAACAGCAGGACGTTCTGCTGTCGCTGCACCTCAAGGCAACGATGATGAAAGTCTCCGACCCCATCATTTTCGGCCACGCCGTGACGGTCTACTATAAGGATCTGTTTGAAAAACATGCCGCCCTGTTTGAAGAGCTGGGCGTGGATGCAAACAATGGGGTTGGCGATCTCTATGCAAAAATCAGCAGCCTGCCTGATGAGCAGAGAGAAGCCATCGAAGCCGACATCCAGGCGATTTACGAGAAGCGTCCTGAACTGGCCATGGTCAACTCGGACAGGGGCATCACCAATCTGCATGTGCCCAGCGACATCATTATCGATGCTTCCATGCCAGCGGCACTGCGCACATCCGGAAAGATGTGGGGTCCCGACGGCAAGCTGCACGACACCATGGCGATGATCCCGGACCGCTGTTACGCCGGCATCTACCAGGAGGTGATCACTTTCTGCAAACAACACGGGGCATTCGATGTCACAATCATGGGAAACGTCAGCAATGTTGGCCTGATGGCGCAGAAGGCGGAAGAGTACGGCTCTCATGACAAAACCTTCGAAATTCCCGCCAATGGCAGCGTACGTGTCGTCGACGCCTTGGGCAAGACTCTGATGCAACACGCGGTAGAGGAGGGAGATATATGGCGCGCCTGCCAAACCAGAGATATCCCGATTCGGGACTGGGTCAGGCTCGCGGTATCCCGCGCCCGGACAACAGGCCAGCCAGCCATTTTCTGGCTGGATAAATACCGCGCCCATGACGCCAATCTCATTGCGAAGGTGGAACAGTATCTGCCGGAGCATGATACCGGTGGCCTGGAAATCAAGATCATGTCGCCTCGGGATGCGATCCGTTACACCCTGGAGCGTGTCAAGGCGGGGCAGGATACGATCTCGGTCACAGGCAACGTGCTGCGTGACTACCTGACCGACCTGTTTCCGATCCTGGAGCTGGGCACCAGTGCCAAGATGCTATCCATCGTGCCACTGCTGGCCGGCGGCGGCCTTTTTGAAACCGGTGCAGGCGGTTCGGCCCCCAAACATGTGCAGCAACTGCTCGATGAGAATCACCTGCGCTGGGATTCGCTGGGAGAGTATCTGGCGCTGGTGGTGTCACTGGAGGATTTGGCAGAGAAAACCGGGAGCAGCAAAATCAAGGTATTGGCCGCCGCGCTTGATGAGGCGAATGCCAAATTCCTCAACAGCGACAAGTCGCCTTCACGCAAAGTGGGAGAGCTGGATACCCGTGGCAGCCACTTCTATCTTGCGATGTACTGGGCGCAGGCGCTGGCGGAGCAGACGAAAGATAAGGACCTTCAGGCCGGATTTACCGCGGTTGCGCAGCAGTTGGCGGAGAACGAGGTGAAGATCGTTGCAGAACTCAATGCTGTGCAGGGGAAGCCCGCTGATATCGGTGGTTATTACCGTCCCGATGAAATGAAGAGCGTGAAAGTGATGCGTCCCAGTGTGACTTTCAACGCGATCCTGGACGGAGTGTAATGGCGGCCGTAGCGAGAAATCTATTGGTGGGGGTGAGCTCTCATATTCGTTCGAGGTGAGAGGTTTGTTACGGCTATCCCCTGGCTTCCTACAACATCCCTTTTGATTTTTCCAGCGCCTGGCTGCGAACCAGGTGATAGGAGGTTTGAATCCTTTCGGGCGCGCCATTAAAAACAAGGGCTTGGCTAGAAATGGCTATGCCTTTTTCTTTGTAAGTCGCTTTTTAGTCACTCCCTTAGTCACTTGGTGTGTGGGGTTGAGGCGGCTTTGAAAGCTTATAGTGTCGAGTAATCGCGGAACAAAGGATAACAAGCCTTAGTCCGCTATCGATAGGAATGGAGTGGATATCATTTATCAAAATTTAGTGCGAAAGGGTTCACGCTGTAGGCATTGGTACCACAAGCAAAAACTGACCGACACATCGTCGATGTCCGATGGAGTATCTGCTGCCGATTATCGACTGAGAGAAATCGGGAAATAGGGCATTCGGCGACTGACCGCTTCGGAGCACTTTGCGGACACTGGAAACCCAAAGATAACAAGTCGAAGTGCAACCATGCCAACGGCAAAGAAACCAGGGCGAGACCTACACTCTGAGGAGAGTTTTTATTACTCAGAGAGATGCAGAGGTGATCTGCAATTTAGTTGATCAAAATCAGGAAAATGCGACTGTGAGTGAAGTAAGCTTAATATATGGATAATGATTGATAACAGCGTGGAGAAATTGTCATGCAACGTCTAAATCATATATTGATCGCCAGCACTATACTTCTTTCTATCTCGACTTCATGGGCAGCTACCCCGATAACGCTGCCAGATCCACCTCGTCCCCCAGACCAACAGCCTGCACCTGAAGTGCTCCCTGTACCGATTCCAGAACCACCACGCCAACATCCTGTTCCATCAAATAACCCTACACCTATGCCAGGGCCAAATTCGCCGCGTGAAATGAATCGAAGGCCGCCACCAGAAGCGACGCCTATCACGCTTCCGTAGCCAGCACCTTCAAATGAACTATAGATTGATTGTTGAAAGTATGTATTAATGAAAATATATTCTGTGCTTATTTTGGCATGCAGTCTGGCTGTGCTCTATTCACCGGTCTGGGGGGAACAAAACAAAGAACAAACGACAAGCTTTCAATCCGAACCTCAGACGGAACAATCGGAAGGTCACAGATCACCCGAAAATTCGGATAGAGAACTTGAAATGATCATGCTCAACCAACAATTGAACAAGAAAGGATCAGCGGTCAGCCAACCGACCAATGTGATTAAGTCACCCCACAACACCGATCAATCAATCATTAACAACCTGAGGTAAGGTTCACGCCGACAGTCGGTGGAGCAAGTAGAACAGTTCTCTCCATGTTCCGGTGCGCAACGACCGTCACCGCATCCTCAAACTTCTGAGCACTTACCTTGAATGCACTTTTGATGAGGTTCACAGCGGCAGTCCCTGGGGCAGGTAGAACAGTTCTCTCCATGTTCCGGTGCGCAAATGGCATCTCCACAAACGGCAGCCACAATTCCATCGGAAAATAGGATAAGCATCAAAAACGCAAAACTTGAAAAGACTGAGCGGGTAATCATACTCTCTTTCCTCTGGAAAGGATTTTCAGGTAGTCGCCTGAAAGCGTTGTGTTGCAACTGTTTCCAATGAACGGAACAGCTACGGGTGAGTTTTTCACGCAATCGATCTGCCATCAATTCTATACTCTTGAATGCAGCACCACAATTTGCGTCTGTGACTGTCCGGTACTCTTTGCGGACAGTGGAAAATCACCACTGTATGACAACGGTAAACTTTGGTAGCGCTTACCACGAAGTGTGGATCAGGTCAGTACTCCACCGCCCACGCCATTGTAGATTACACCAGACCCGCGTTTCAGAAAGGGTGGGGACAGCAAGTTGCAGTCCCCACAACTATTTTTCACACAGATATCAGCTTACTCGCCACTCATGAACACTGAGTCCTCTGCTACCGCGTAGGGATTCAGTTCAACCTTTGCTGGGGAAGCGGCTGTGCCCGGCAGCACCTCGAACCCGATTTCGAAAGTCACCAGCGTCTTGGCGATCTGGGCCAGGATATCGGCGTTACCTTCGGCCTTGGCCGTGCCATCTTCGATCGATGCCGCGAAGCTCTTTTTCCCCATCATGATTTGTTCGAGATCCGAGCGATTGATCGTAATGGACAGGTCCGGATCATCGTGAATAAAACCCTCGACATTGGTGAAGGTCGCATTCGACAAATTGATCGCGAACTTCTCTCCGTTGTCCGGTGTAAGCAGGTTGATCTTGTACTCACCAAGCGCCTCGGCCTTCTTGCCGTCCATGCGAATACCGACGAAGTCGAGAAACAGTTCCGTCGACATGGCGCTGATCATGTCAGGACCGCCGGAATCCGGTGAAGCTCCCTGTGGTATTCCGGAGCGCAATTCGAATGCACCAGCCAGAAAACTGTTCCGAAGCCCCGGATTTTCCTGCTGGTAGCCGATCTGCTCCCAGACGTCGGCAAGCAGGTCCTTGGCTTCCTGGTTGTCGGGTTGTGCCCAGACCAGCTTGTCGAGAATTTCCTGTGCATGCCGGTATTTGCCCTGCTTAGCCAGCTCGCGTCCCTTGCTCATGATAGGCTCGGCGCCCCCCATCATCTCCACGTATAGTGGTGCGGAATCTTCCGGACTCAGGGGTATCAACGTCGTTGGGTTAGCATCCCAGAAGCCGAGAAAACGCTGGATAACGCCCCGACTGTTGTGCTGCGGCGAACCGTGATATCCCCTTGCATACCAGGCATTTTCAAGTGATTCCGGCACGCGATACACGTTGTGAATCTGGTTGATCGTCACACCCTGGTTGGCATAGTGCAGCACCTGATTGTTCAGGTGAGCATAGGCGTCCCGTTGTCCCGAAAGAACTTCCTTGATCCGCTCTTGGCCCCAGCGTGGCCAGCTGTGCGAGGCAAACATCACCTCGGCTTTATCCCCGAAAAGGAACATGGCACGGGCAATGTACTTCGACCAGGCCAGCGCATTGCGAACCTGGGCGCCGCGCAGCGTGTAGATATTGTGAATGACGTTGGAAACATTCTCAGCCATCCACAACGCCTTCATTTCCGGAATGTAAGTGTTCATCTCGGACGGCGCCTCGGTACCCGGCGTGTTCTGGAAGATCATCCTGATGCCGTCGACCTCGATTTCCTTGAGTCCGTCGTCAACGACAAGAGTCGGCTGCAGCAGGCCAAAGTTGCCAGCGGAAACATTTTGCATCAGGCCCTGGCCAGCATGGCCAAATGGGCTGGCTGGCAGCAACACCCCGTACTGGTAGAACAGGCGGCGGTTCATCGCGGTACCCGCATACACATTCTCCGAAACTGCATGTTCCATGAAATCCCTTGGCGCGATGATTTCCACCTTGCCGGCGGCATAGCGCTCCGGATCCACGACACCGCGAACACCGCCGAAGTGATCGCCGTGGGAGTGCGAGTAAATAACCGCGGTGACGGGCAGATCTTCGATCTCCTGGTTAATCAGTTCGAGACCGGCACGTGCCGGTTCAAGCGAAGTTACCGGATCAAACACGATCCAGCCTTCCTTGCCGCGGATGAAGGTGAGATTCGCGAGATCCAGGCCGCGGACCTGGTAGATGCCGTCGGCCACCTTGTACAGTCCGGTGATCTGGTTCAGCCAGCCCTGACGCTTCGTGGACGGGTGAATCGAATCGAACTCGCGATCTTCGGCCAGGAAGTCATAGCGCTTAACATCCCAGGCGACATGTCCGGCATCCGCTTTGACAATCTTGGAGTTCAGTGGCGCGATAAAGCCCTTGCGCGCCTCATCGAAGTCACGCGTGTCGTCGAACGGCATCGACTCACGGGCGGCCTTGATTACGGCCAGCGTATGTTCCGAAGGCGGTTTGCCCTTGGGGTGAAAGTGTTCATCGACGGAAGCCGCGTACGGCGGCTTCTCGCCCGCCGCTCCACCTGCAGCCCATACCGTCAATGGTACGGCAAGGGCTGTGAAAAATGTCAATAAGAATCTCAATGCATAAAGGTTTTTCATACTCGTGGTATCCATGAAAATAGAGAAAGAAATGTACAAGCTATAGAAAGTAAAAGCACGTGCCATCTGATAGAAACACGGCAATCAATCTACAAAGTTGCGTGAGATATTCTGATACGGGCCAGAATTTATTGAACCAGGGCTGAAACTAGTCCGCTATCGATAGGGATGGAGTGGATATCATTTATCAAAATTTAGTGCGAAAGAGTTTACGCTGTAGGCAATGGTACCACAAGCAATAACTGACCGACACATCGTCGATGTCCGATGGAGTATCTGCTGCCGATTATCGACTGAGAGAAATCGGGAAATAGGGCACTCGGCGACTGACCGGTCTGGAGCAACTAGAGCCAGTCGCTGAGTCAGCATTCTGAGCAGTTTTTGAGGTGGCAGCGACAGGCAGGTCCGTACTCAAAGCCGTCGTAGAGGCATCAACCCTGGTTTATGCATATTTAGAATGATTCCTGTAAGCTCTCGGAGATACCCCCGTTTGCCGTTTGAAGGCTCGCGTAAAGTTTGAAGCGTCCCGATAGCCAAGGTCTGATGCGATCTCTGCAATTGGTTTATCGGTATTTTCCAGCCACTCTGCGGCCTTTTTCATGCGGATTTCGGAATATAACCGCGAATAGGTTTGCCCCTTTCTCGCTAACATGTGCTGCAAGCTGCGCGGGTTCAACGCCAGTGATTCAGCAACCGTATCGATTCGCACAGGTGAGTCGGAACTGAGTGATTCAACCTGATATTTAACCACACCGGCCAGGTCTTCCGGTAAAGAGCGCTCATGGGACACCGCCATATCGATGTCTACAATGCTGCCGCTATCAGGGAAACGCTCTCCCATGATTGCCCCTGGTATCGTCAAAAAAGTTTCTCCCGCTCCCTGTATGATCCGCGAGCCGCCAAGGAGATCCGTGTCAGGAATATTTTCTTGCGCTCTATGGGCCAGGCTGATCTCAGTGGGTGACCAATCCGGACCGGCAGCATCCCTCAACCTTTCGATCGTGGTGATCAGGGTCTCCAGGTGTGACTGGTATGTCCCGATCCCGGATTCCACATTGGACTCAATAGTGAGTCTGAACTCTTCCCCATGCTCCGACAGCAGTAGGCGCTGCCCTGTTACCATCATGTTGTACAGGGAGATGCCCTTTTGCAGGTAATCGTAGACCGTGAGTGCATTCTGGAGAATTTTACCGTAAGGCCCGTAATCCCCGAGGGTGGTCGAAAGGCCGACAAGAAAACCGAGATGTTCAGTGCCTTCAGTCTGGCAGGCAAGCTCACAGAACCTGAATGCATTCACCAGGGGCAGGACGGCAGAAGGATGATTGAGTAATTCAGGGGAGATTCTTGCGCGGTTCAACAAACGGTCGACAGGCGCGCCTACCGAGTGGAGAAGCCGCGTGTAGGGCAGGATCATGGAGACCCTGGTTACCGGCATCTCTGTAGGGAATGGGTTTGTCTTCATTGACTAGAAAATTATACTGTAAATTGATTTAGATCAATATCAAATGTATGAGATTCGCAAAATGACAGGTAAATTTCAACTCGGTGCTGTTAGTCTTAGCGTATAGCAAATCTGAACCATGCATCGGTCTCTTTCAAACTGTGATTTTCACCATCTAGTTAAAAAGTGTATGGTGGTTTCAAGCGATGTGAGGTGGAAGTCAGATTGCCAACCCACTAATTCAATGCAGTTTTAAACAACAGGAGATAAAAGATGAAGCCATTTACCAACATGTTCATCGCTGCAGCGATCGTGGCGTTGTGCGTCACGGCGACGGCATTCGCCGTCGAGTTTACCGACGAGGCCGTGGATAACCTCGTGAAGCGCTCCTACCAGTACGTTGCCATGTACAACGTGAACAACAAGTTCGCGCTGAAGCAGGGAGGCTGGAATCGTTGTGATGCCGATACTGCGCTCAAGGACCACACCATGCGCGACATCGCACGGCCCAACAATGATACGCTCTACACCATTTGCATGCTGGATCTGCGAAAGGATCCCGTGGTCCTCGAGATGCCGGCATTCGACTCGGACTATGTATCGCTGATGGTCACCGGCTACGATCACTACGTCAACGTGCCGATGGCGAGCCGTCTCGGCGACTTCAAGAAGCCCGAGAAGGTGCTGTTCTACACGGCACGCACCGAGGGCTACAAAGGCGAGCCGGTCGAGGGGGTCGACCGGATTTTCGAATCCACCGGCGACTTTACCTCGGCGGTCCTGCGCATAATGCCCCATGCCAAGGATCGGAAACGATTCAAGCGCATCACCGGGCAAATGGAACAAGTGAAGGTCACCACGCTCTCGGAGTTCCGTGGGGGTGCAGCCAAACCAGGTAATGACCTCGAATTCCCTGCAGTCGGCGAGAGGGATGCGGACATCTTCGAAAACAACCTGCTCGAAGTGATGCAGTTTATCTTCAATCACACCACCTTCGACCCGAATGACGAACTCGACAACGCGATACTGGCCGCCTACAAGCCGCTCGGTGTGGTGCCCGGTCAGCCCTATGATCCCGCCAAGGCAGCAAAGATTGACGGCCCGAAGATCCGCGCGGCCAGCGAACGGATCTCCGCTGAAGAGTTGGCCAGGATCACAGACAAGGAGTTCGCCAAGAAGGAACTCTTCGACAAGTTCCTGACCAAGGGGAACATGAGCCTGGAGTTGCTGCTTTTCCAATCCGTTGGTGGCCCGATCGGCCTGCCGGCTGTCGAGGCGGTCTATCCAGGCGTGATAACTTCCGACGGTAAGCCAATGAACGCCAATAACGACTACGTGATCCGCATGGCGGCAGATGAAATGCCGCCCACCGAGGTGTTCTGGTCCATAACGCTTTATGACCTCAACAACGGCTTCTTCATCCCCAACGACCACAAAAAGTACAGCGTTGGCGAGAACGCCGGCATGAAGCTCGACGAGAACGGCGGGATCGAGGTCTATATCGCCGCCGAAAAGCCCGAGGGCGTGCCCGAGGAGAACTGGCTGCCGGTCAACCGCAAAGACGAAGACTTGAGCGTAGGATTGCGGGTATACGTGTCTGACCTGGAAAAGATGAAGACCTGGCAGGCACCGAAAGCGGAGAAACTATCGAAATAGGCAAGGACAAAAACGGCTGCCCCGCTATTCGGCGGGGCCAGAAACAGAAAGAGCACACAAGCCGGAGATCGCAAATGATGAAACGAAAAACGAATCGATACTTGCTGGCTGTCGCCGGGCTCGGCATATCTGTCACACTGGCGATGCCAGTCTACGCCCGCCACTATTCCAGCTCTGAATGCGATTACCGCGCGGAAAGAGCGGCACAGAACACCTATGGTGCCGTCGGCGGCGCAGTGGTAGGTGCTGCTGCCGGGGCTGGCATCGGTGCAATCCAGGACAATGAGAAGAAAAAGGCGGCAGCCCAGTCCAGAGATGCCTACCAGCATGAGTACCAGAACTGCCTGAATGCAAAAGGATTTTAACCAGTGGACTGTGTTTATTCGTTTACAGGAGGATAACTGATTACCAATAATGAGCCACCAAAGTGTAAGTAGTCACTCATTTTCACTGTTGGTTCATCAATGCATTAGCACACGCTATCTGCCGTTACACAAAGCAGATCCGGATTGAAGTCGCATAAAGGAAGACTTGCAAGATGATCAATTCTATTAATTCTATCGATGAAAGCAGAGAGGAAAGGGAATGAAAAGAGCAGAACGAATCGAACGCCGATACAGAACAATTCGAGCAATATTAACACCGCTGCTAATGCTGTTCGCGAGCTCCGTTGCCGCTCAAGAGGTCCTGCCTTTTCCTTCGCCGCCGATGGGCGGCAAGGTCGGACCGACCATGCAGGAATCCATCCACAAGTGGCGTGAAACGCCACGCCATCTGCCCAAGGACGCGCCCAACATCCTCATCGTCATGCTCGACGACGCCGGCTTCGGGCAGCCCAGCACCTTCGGCGGCGAGATCGCGACACCGACGATCACGCGTCTGGCCAGCGAGGGAATCACCTACAACGCCTTCCACACCACCGCGATGTGCTCGCCGACCCGGGC
>JBGCEN010000564.1:0-22949 GCA_045106435.1 Rhodothermales bacterium | reverse complement strand
CTTCAAAATGATTGAAGTGAAGGGGATGAAATTCGCGTGGGGGTTTGATGAGGATAAGCTGACGTGCAAGCTGTCGGCGCCGGCCAGCGGCTGGTTGGCTGTGGGCTTCAATACGGAAAAAGGACTTGCAGGTACAAACCTGGTGATGGCTGCTGTAGAAAAGGGGCGACCTGAAATTTCCGACCGGTACATCCTGGGAGCGGGCGATCATCGGGACGTGGTTTCTTTGGGGGGCACACCAGCGGCTACGTTACTGGAAGGGCAAGAGACGGCGACACACACTTCGGTCCATTTTGAAATAAATCTGGCTGCGTCAGACCAATGGCATCACGTGCTGGAAGAAGGATCAACCATTCATTTGCTGCTGGCATATAGCCAGGAAGATGATTTTCAACATCATTCGGTTATGCGAGAACATCTCGAAATAACACTTTGAGTATGCCGGTGTGCCTGAATTCGGCATTTATACAGACTTTAACTCACACGTTCATTCAATATAAAATCATAAAAAGATGACGCTAAATATGCTAATCATACTGGGAGCATTTTTAATGACCGCAATCTCTATTGATGCTAAAACCGATGAAGCTGAGATACGCACGACAATCAAACAGTTCTCCACTGCAGCAGACAGGCAGGACGCTGCTAGAATTGGGGAAGTACTACACGCAGAAGCACAGCAGTTTTATAAGGGAGCTGATGGTTTGGTGCGGTTGGAGACTAAAATATATCTGAACCTCATCGAGCAAAAGAAAATTGGCGGCGAGGCCAGAGAATTACACATCAAAAATGTAGATGTAAATGGTGATATGGCAAGTGTAAATGCTGTTATGTCTGGAAAAGACTATACTTTTGATAATTACATTTCTCTAATGAAGGTAGATGGCAGTTGGCAAATCATGAGCATCATTCTTCGGATGGCAAAGAAGTAGTATTTTGGCAAATTTAGTTACATGCAAAGAAAACGTCGTAGATATTATTATTTCTTGGTTGAGTTCGCTCAGTATGTGACAAACCGGCTGCTTAATGTTATTTTGAGCGGCCGGTTTCTTTCTTTATCTACCAAGAGCTATGTCAAATCGTGTTCAGTTCAGTCTGTTTTTTTGCAACTACAACTGCTTACGAAGCAGTCTTTATTTGTTGATAGTATGCCTGAGTGCTTGTACATCTCCGGAGATACAGGAAAAGCCAGTTGGCCCAGAGTATATTTTCCAGGCAGGAGCCGAAGGGTATGCCTGTTTCAGAATACCAGCAATTGTATCCACGCTTGAAGGGAGTCTGCTTGCGTTTGCTGAAGGGAGAAAACGTGGGTGCTCAGATACAGGAGATATCGATTTGGTCATGAAGAGATCTGAAGACAATGGCATTACCTGGAGTGCATTGTCAGTGATCTGGGATGATGGGGAGAACACAAGCGGTAATCCTGCGCCGGTTGTAGATAAAACCACGGGCACCATCTTATTGTTGTCGACATGGAATTTAGGTTCAGATCGGGAGCCGCAAATTATCAGTCTGGAATCTGAAGATACACGCCGCGTGTTTGTGCTTTCCTCTTCCGATAATGGTGAAACATGGACTGTACCCGAAGAAATTACAGAAAACGTAAAGCTGCCTGAGTGGACGTGGTATGCAACAGGGCCGGGATCGGGTATTCAACTGACAAAAGGGCCACACGCCGGCCGGCTTATGATTGCTTGCGATCACATCGAGGCGGTAACCGATCACTACTATTCCCATGTCATCTATTCAGATGACCACGGCAAAACCTGGCAGTTAGGCGGATCTACCCCCCAGCATTTTGTCAATGAATCTGAAGTTGCCGAACTGGAAGATGGCTCGTTGTTATTGAACATGAGAAACTACGCCCAGGATGAACGGCACAGGAAAATTTCTCATAGCTATGATGGTGGGGATACGTGGTCCGATCTGCAGTCTGATACCACACTGATCGAACCCATTTGTCAGGCGAGTCTGCAGCGGTACCAGTTTTCAGATGAAGGACAAAGCATCTTGTTATTCTCTAATCCGGCAAGCAAAACAAAGCGCGAGCACATGACGCTGCGCGCAAGCTTTGATGATGGTAAAACGTGGCCCAAAAAGCTATTGATCCACGCCGGCATGGCGGCATACTCTGATCTCGTACGCTTGCCCGGCAACTACATTGGCATCTTTTACGAAGCCGGCCCGGATCAAGATCATGGATACCAGGGCATTGCGTTTGAACGCATCGCCCTATCTGAACTGGCTGAGTAGGTGAAAAGTTAAAAGGCAAAAGCTAAAAGGCAAAAGATGGGTTTACTTTTAACTTTTGCCTTTTAGCTTTTGCCTTTTAGCTTTTTACTTTTGCCTTTTAGCTTTTGCCTTTTAGCTGCAATTGAATCTATTCCTGATAGGCCGGCGTACTTGAATTGACATTTTCGCGTTGGCTAACTTTCTCATGAACCCTTTCTTGCGTTTGCATTTCTCTGGCTATAAAATCGTCTGGCTGTTATTAACTGTGTTTACGTTGTCTGCGGCTGATGTTCGCGCGCAAGACGCAACACCTGCGAGTACCGATTCGACGGAATATGTGAAATCCAGTTGGGTTGTGTTGCCTAGTTTGTTTTACTCTCCGCGGACAAAATTAGGGGGCGGTGGTTCTGTGCGGTATTTCCCGAAGCGGGTAGCAGGGCAGAGACCTTCCAGTATTTCAGCATCCATAGTTTATACCGCAAAAAAGCAGTTGGTTGTAAGCCTGGTCCCTGATTTGTTTTTCAACAACGGGAAAAGTCGATTTTTTGCGAGTGCATTATACCTGAATTTTCCAGATGTATTCTATGGTATTGGCAATGATGCGCCACTTGATGCCAGTGAAAGTTATACGGCGAGAACATCAAGTTTACTGCTGAGCGGCGAACAGGAAGTGAAGCCTAAATTGAGTCTTGGATTACAAACCTGGCTACGCCATGAAAAAGTGATTGATGCTGATTCAACAGGTTTGTTGTTTACGGGCACTTTGCCGGGAAGTACAAGCGGGACGGCAGCCGGCGTTGGGACGTTTTTCCGCTGGGATACCAGAAATAATTTCTTCTATACCACCGATGGCCTTTATGTGAGAGGATCGTGGATGTTTTTTGGTTCTGCGCTTGGCGGTGATTTCCGCTTTAGCCGCGCCTCGTTTGATGTCCGGCGGTTTATCCCGATTGGCTGGCGACACGTGATTGCACTTCGTGCGTATACCCAGGCCGTTGAAGGCAACGCGCCGTTTCAGTTATTGCCACAGGCCGGCGGACGCTCATTGATGCGTGGATACCCGGAGTCACGGTATCGTGACAATGTGCTGGCTGTATTGCAAGCTGAATACCGGCTCATTGTTATGGGCCCCATCGGATTTGTGGTGTTTGGCAGTGTTGGAGATTTGCAGAAACGATACGATGCCCTGGGCAGTGATAAGCTGATCCTCGGCGGTGGCCCCGGTATGCGCTTCTTAATCAACGAGGAAGGGCTGAATTTCAGGGTAGACTATGGTATAGGTCGTGATGGTGGTTCGTTCTACTTCACCCTCGGCGAGGCGTTCTAAGGTAGTTTTTAGTTGTTGGTTTTTAGTGGTTAGTTGTTTTCTTTCAAAAGTTGCGATTATACGAAATAGCTGTTTTTATAACAAAAACGACTATTTTGACCCTACCACTAACCACTAACCACTAACCACTAACCACTAACCACTAACCACTAACCACTAACCACTAACCACTAACCCTCTCGCTGCTTCCCAGCCAATCATTGCTTTCTTGCGGGCAGTGCCCCAGTGATACTTGCCGAAGAGTCCGCTTTTTCTGATAACTCGATGGCAAGGAATGAGATAGCCTACAGGATTTTTGGCAACTGCGGAGCTTACGGCACGCGTTGCGCTGGGGCGCTTCATTGAAATGGCCAGATCCTCGTACGAGACAATTTGACCGGCAGGAATCTTCAATAGTGCCTGCCATACCTGGATTTGGAAATTGGTACCCTTTACGTGTAATTGTAAAGGTTTGGCCGGCAGCTCTTTTTCCGAGTTTACCATGTTGTTGATGAGCGGTACAATTTCATGCTGCGACTGCTTCAATATCGCATGAGGCCAGGCTGCCTGTAACTCAGCGATTACCTGCGCTCGATGCTCTGTTGGGTTAAAGCTCATGCTGCAGATGCCACGCGATGTCATCGCCATAAAACACTCCCCGAAGGGCGTATCCTGGAATCCGTAGCGAATGGTTATATTTGCGCCCCCCTCTTTAAACTCACCGGGTGTTGCTCCTTCTATTTTGATAAACATGTCGTGTAGCCGACTTCCACTGGATAGCCCGGATTCATAGGCAGCCTCAAGTACGGATTTCGATTGGCTCAGCATCTCTTTGGCATGATGCAGCGTGAGGAAATGCACAAACTGTTTGGGCGTCACGCCGGCCCACCGTTTGAACAACCGTTCAAAATGAAAAGGGCTCAGGTGGATGTGTTCAGCAACGGCTTCCAGATTTGGCTGTGCCTTGTAGTTTGCCTCAATAAATTGAATAGCCTGTTCTATGCGTGCGTAATCTGTATTCATCGCATCCGGTAAGGTCTTATGTGTAAATACTAACGGATTAAAGAATACGGTATAAAGCAATAGATGGCGACCCGATTCTTGCGCACTTTGAATATCGAAGATCTATCAGACAATGCAGAAATCCATTCAGGCAACTCACTCTGTTTTTGTAGCGGATGAGATGATTTCATGAAACACCGTTTCTCCTGTTTCCAGCATGCGCTCTACGTACGGATGACACAACTGGCAGTTTTTGCCAAACTCGATATGTTGCTGAATATCCGGAATACACGCGCTGCCAGAGTCTTCTGCGACGCGTTTTATCGAGGCAAAAGTCTCTTGAAAACAGTAGCAGCGGTCAATAAAAATCATCTATTTGTTTTCTTTGAAAAGAATGTCTTGAGACTAAGAAACTGTTGAGATTTGAGGTTCGCAATTGAGAGAGATGAGATTTTGAGTGATTTTGGATACGACTTTTTGAGCGCATAGCAGCGTTACGTGCGACACGAGGGCGCAGCCCGACTGATGCAAATAAAAAAGCGGATTCAAAAGCACCAAAAGATCGCTCACTCAATGTGAAGATTAAATCTCAACAGTTTCTGAAAACTTAACACCCTACTTCAGTAGCGTCATTTGCCTGGTTACAGTTAGCTTGTCGGATGTTATCCTGTAGAAATAGGTACCGCTGGGCATGCCGGCTGCATTCCAAATCAATTCATGTGAACCTGCTTCTATGGTACCGTCAGCAAGCGTGGCAACTTCAGTGCCCAGTAAATTATATATTTTTACCGAGGTTTCAGCTGTTCTGAAGCTTTCAAAAGAGATGGTTGTCGTTGGGTTAAACGGATTTGGGTAGTTCTGATCCACTTTAAAAGCAACGGGTATTGCCGAATCAGGTGCCTCAGTAGCAACGGATGTCCCTGTTTGTAGCAGCGCGATGGTTGTGGGTGCAATGCCGGCGGTAAAACGGCTGGTCTCTGTGCCGTCGATATCATGGATCGATACAAAGCCGGCTGTTGTGAAAGTGGTAATTCGGGAGATATAAAGCTGGTCGCTTGCTGCATCGTATGCAACGCCGCCAATGGACTCATCCCCCGGTACTGTAATGGTTTCTTCCTGCGAATTGGTTGTGGTATTGAATACCAGAAGCTCATTTCCTTTCACAAGGAATATGCGGTCGGTGACCGGGTCGTAATACGTATCCTGGCCGGCAGATGCAGCACCTACTTGTGCATCAAAGACAAATCTTGTAGAAATCTCTGAAGTTTCTGTGTTTAGCACCAGCGCCTGTCCGTTAGTTTGCTCAATGATTTCGGTAAAGTCGCTGTTGTAGACTGTTTTTCCATTACAGAAAATCCAGAGTTCATCCTGGCCATCTACTTCGAGAGATCTCGGTCCATCACACCCGAGGTTGAGTGTGTCTACCACGGCATCGGTGGTGACGTCAATGCGCGTCAATGTGCTGTCAAATCCAAATCCGTTGTTGGCTACGTATGCCAGGTTACCAACTACCGCAATGTCTTCAGGATTGCTGCCGGCAGATATGGTCCCGATGGCTTCATCGTTTGAGAGATCAATGATGGTGACACTGTTTGAGAATAAATTTGATACATACGCTTTGTTGTCCCCTACCACGGTTAAATACCTGGGGCTTGCGACATCTGAAATCTGCCCGCTGCGCATGTTCGTGTTTAAATCAATGACGTCGATGCGATCAGACGTATTGGCGATGATATATCCCCGTTCTTCGTGTAGGGTGATGTTTTGCACCAGGGTGTTTAGGCTTCCTATCCCATCCTGTAGCACATTTTCTGAAGCGGGTGTGTAGATAGATACGGTACCGTTTGCATCGGAAAAATTGCCCTGGTTACCAATGTAGACCGCATTTGTAGCCAACTGTGC
The DNA here is from genome assembly GCA_045106435.1 of Rhodothermales bacterium. Taxonomy (GTDB): domain Bacteria; phylum Bacteroidota; class Rhodothermia; order Rhodothermales; family JAHQVL01; genus JBCCIM01. The sequence goes on along the minus strand of JBGCEN010000564.1, from coordinate 16,507 downwards.
ATAGCTAGCATGCGGTGCGGTCAAATTTGCAGCCGACAGTATCAAAAGGGTGAAAAAACTTCTGTAGATACAGGTGTGGTTTTTAGTAAAAATATTCATGAGCCATATATGTATGAAGCGTTGCGGGTGCGCAAAATTGTGATGTTATTCCTTGCCCGCAAAGCCAATGGAAAGTTGGATGCGTAGCAGTCTTGGCGGAACGGGGTAGCCTTTGACCACCTCGTAGGCCTGGTTTGTGATATTCTCTAGAAAGACGCCGGCGGTGAATGTGGTGAGGTTCAAGCTGCGTGTTACCCGGAGGTGCGCATCGGCGGTTGTATAAGGTTTGAGCGATTGGCTGCCATCGGTGGTGATGTAGCGCCGGCTAATATGCCGGATCGAGATGTCAAAATTCCAGCGCATCTCGCCCGTCTGCTGCACCAGACTGAAACGCGATTTAAGTACATGCTTAGGCGTGTATCTTAGGGGCTGATTGTAAGACGACTCACTTTTGTCAGAAATATCTTTGGCGTCAACAAGCGTGTACGTTATTTGGGCACCAAGGGAGGTCTTCGGGGAGATAATGCGGGAAGCAGTCGCAGCCATCTCTACGCCGGCAGATCGGGTTGTGCCAATATTTTTTGGGCTCCAGATATTTCGATTACCAGATGAAGCATCGGGCAGCCAGATGATTTGGTTTTTGATCCGTTGCAGAAAGCTTGCAGCTTCGATGGAATACGTTGAACGATCATGAGATTGTGTGTAAATAGCGCCGGCTTCATAATTCCAGCCAACCTCTGATTTGAGGTCCGGATTGCCTCCGGGCTGCCAGAAACGATCATTAAATGTTGGTGCCCTGAATGCCCGGCCTGCGCTTGCTTTAATTCTCAATGGCAGCATCTGTAGAATTTGGGCATTAACGCCAATACTTGGACTTATCGCGGTAAGCTGCTTGCCTTCAGAGGGGATAAATGTATCAATACGAAGCGCCGGAAAAATACCCCCACGCTTGTTCATCAGATTGCTGTTCACAAACAGGCCCAGGCGTGATTCCTTTGCGCTGCTTGATAAACTTGGATGACTGGCCGTATAGAAGCTGCTTGCAAAACCCGTAGACAATGGGAACGGGATGTTGAGTTTGGATACTTCTGCTTCCAGCGTAGCCACTGAGGTACGGCTTGTTTGATCAATGGCTATTTGCGGGTTGCGGTAGCGAAGGCGGTTTTTCTGAAGCGCACCGGTGAAAGAAAGGACGCCTGCTTTTGAAGATCTGATATGTCTGGCGAGAATCCGGCTATTTGTATCCCACTGTCGCTCGTTTACCGGTGTTGTGGTAGCCGTCCCGGGAATCCCCCGTTCTGTGTCGCTATGCCAGCCAGAAACAGTTGTTGATGAAGCTTCTCTGTTCAGCGAGATCTTGCCAAATGCAGAGGACTGGCTCCTGTCTGCTCCTTCTCTTCTGCTGGAAGCCGGCGGAAAGAGCGATGGATTCAAATAAGGGAAGTCGCCCTGTTCGTAGCCATGTGATAGGGAAGCAATACCGCTGAGACTCCCTTTTTTACTGCCGCTCTTTTTAATGCTGCCTTTTTTAATGCCGACTATAATTTGCCCCTGGCGTTCATCATAAGGCCCAGCAAAGCCAGATGTATTCAGGAAAAAAGGTGCTGTATTCTGCTGTGTTTCAAGATTGATCACACCGCCAATGCTTTGTGATCCGTACAATGCAGACCCCGGGCCGTGCAAGATGTGTACTTCATCAATAATGGTACTCGGGAGAAGCGATAAGTCGATTTGGCCCAGTTGAGGATCTGAAAACGGAATGCCATCGAGCAGAATAAGCGACTGAGAAGAGGAGGTGCCTCGAAAAGAGAGTGTGGCCAGTCCAGTGCCGTATTGGCGGACAAACGGACTGCCGGCGCGGTCCAGCAACTCCGCGAGATTTCTGCTAAAAGTTGCCTTAATTGCCTCATTGTCAATTGATGACACATGCACAGGTGCATGTGTGCCGGCAACGGGCATGCGGAGTGCAGTGACCTGAATGACAGGCAATGCATACACCGAGTCAGCTTTCTGCTTTTGAGCAAAAACTGAAGATGATAAAACGAAAGATATGAGCAATAGGAAAATAGCGCGCATAAAAAAACCTGAACCCCAATTGAATAGGTTCAGGTAGCAACAAACGCCATAAATGAAAACTGCACGTTGAGTTTCAAGTATTGCATAGCATACCCGAACCTCAGTTCCCGGAGGCGTACGGCACAACACAAAGGCAGGTCTCCTGGCTTGCTGCAAAAAATAGAGACTCCATCGTAGGCCTTCCCGCATGTTTATAAAACACATGCAGTGACCAGGACTTCTTTGTCACCTACTCCATAAAAAACAGCTCACAGTTGCGGGTACAGCTTCGGATTAATATCCTGCTTAAGAAACCTTAGCATGAATTTTACCGAATTCCCTTTTAATCATTACCGCTTGCGCGGATCATGAACCAACGTGCATATGCGAAAGAACATTGGGACAAAGGTAGTCTATATTCTGAGAATTAACAAATGAACTTTGCGCTACCGCTCACCTGTTCTCATATCATGCGTGTATATTTAATATTCCTGGGACTGCTATTATTTGCCGGATGCAAACCTGAATCGGATACAAATCATGTTGACATGAAATCACTGTCGGAAAGAATTGATGATCTGTTAAGCACTTACCCTGAAGTAACCGTTGGTATGTCTTTAAGGGATGAGCAGACGGGTGTTTCTTACGACAAAAACCCTGGCCGGCTTTTCCATGCTGCCAGCACGATGAAAGTCCCGGTTATGATAGAAATCTACCGCCAGGCTGCATTGGGCCGTTTTTCTTTGGATGATGAACTGGCCGTGGTAAATTCGTTTCACTCCATTGTAGATAGCAGCCTCTACAAAATTGAAGACGATTCAGACGACGCGATTTATACGAAACTGGGACAGCAGATGTCCATCGAAGACCTTGTCTTTCAGATGATTACGGTTTCATCAAATCTGGCGACCAATTTACTAATCGATTTTGTGTCGGCTGATTCTGTGCAGGCGACTGCAAAGGCCATGGGTGTAGAGAAAATGCGGGTCTTGCGTGGCGTAGAAGACTTGAAGGCATATGATCTGGGTTTGAGCAATTCTACAACCGCAGCTGATCTAGCCCTGTTATTAACTGCGTTGCGAGATGGCAAAGCCGTCTCTGTTGAGGCAGATATGCAAATGGTAGAGACGTTAAAAGCGCAGGCCTTCAATGAAATGATTCCCGCGGGCCTGCCGGCAAATACTGCAGTTGCCCATAAAACTGGCTGGATTACTGCCATCCACCATGATGCCGGGATTGTGTATCCCGAAGGAGGCAGCCCATACGTTCTCGTTATCCTTATTGAAGGGATAAACGATCATGACGCTTCTGGAAAACTCGGCGCGGAAATCACGAACCTGATTCATAAGGCTATACGAGGATAGGTTTACGCACAGGATCTATTTGTCCCGACATCTGAGCGTTGAATAGTATTGAATGCTGTAATCATGTACTGTTGAAACACAAGCCATGAAATATACGCTTAGGAATGCGACGGATACCGATAGGTCATGGTTGGAACAGCTTCGGCGAGTGGTCTATCGCGAATTATTTGACACGACTTGGGGAGGCTGGGATGAACAGCGGCACCAACGGCATTTTATGGCCTCATGGAGCGAAGGGCACATATCTATTATCGAAACGGAAAAGGGTGATGTAGGGATGGTTCAAGTAATTAAAAGAGCAGATCTAATCACGATCAATGAAATACAAATAAACCCACAGTTTCAGCGGCAAGGGTATGGAAGCCAGGTTCTGCGAGGTATAACAGGATCCGCGGAAACGAAGGGGCTGGATGTAGTTTTGTCGTTAGGTTTGAAAAATGAAGGTGCTTTCCGTTTGTATAAAAGGTTAGGCTTTCGTGAGACCGAAAGATCTGACACGCACATCCATATGAAGCTGACAAACTGAAGTCGTGAAACTGTTTCTCAGAGTTTATGCGTGCGAGGATACGCTATTTCTTGCCTTTCCTGGGATAATGAAATCGAAAAAAAGACAAATCACTTAAGATCAATTCTTCCTCTGCCGATACGAAGTGCATTGCAAGCTGTATCTGTCGCTAACCACCGAATGTGACAGTCCCCACACACAAAGCAGTTTGTGATCTCACTGAAAAAGCCTGACGACAAGTAGCCGGCCCCTACCAAATTACCGTGCTCGCTTGATTGGCTTAAGCCTGGACCTACCAAAACTTCTGGTATAGTTAAATCCCGTCTGTGGTATTGCCATAGCTGTATGTGCAGACATACATGTGGTAGAGATGGATGGATTGGACTCCGGAAAAGCTGTAAGACAGGATTGCCTTGGACAGGAATGTAGTGAGCCGTTACCAAGTCTAACTGGCGAAATGGAGAACTCATGAACGAAGACAAGCATGTACACCAGGGCGGTGTACAGATGGTATCCAAAAACCCAATCCGTCGTTTTTTTGAGATGGAAGCCGCTGGCGGCATTCTGCTCATGGTCAGCGCAGCCGTTGCGATCATATGGGCAAATTCACCCTTTGCGGAAGCGTACTTTCATTTGTGGCATGCGCATATCGCAATAGAAGTTGGCCATCAGGCAATTTCGATGCATTTGCTTCACTGGATAAACGATGGTTTAATGGCCATCTTCTTTCTTAGTGTAGGGCTTGAAATCAAGAAAGAGGTATTGTCTGGAGAGCTTGCTTCTCCCAAAAAGGCCGCATTACCTATTGCAGGAGCAATAGGTGGTATGGTGCTACCGGCTTTGTTTTATATCGGTTTTAATGCCGGTACACCAGAAGCTGGTGGTTGGGGCGTGCCTATGGCAACAGACATTGCTTTTGCATTGGGTGTTATCATCTTGCTAGGCAAACGTGTACCTGTAGCGCTTAAAATATTTTTGGTGGCTCTGGCTATCGTTGATGACCTTGGCGCAGTGTTGGTTATTGCCTTCTTTTACACGTCCGAATTGTCCCTTGTGGCACTTGGTGTAGCAGGTGGTTTTCTTGCCAGTTTGGTTGTCGCAAATCGAATGGGCATTCGCCGACCGGCTGTTTATGTTGTGCTAGGCATCGGCCTCTGGGTTGCTTTCTTGCAAAGCGGTGTTCATGCAACGTTAGCCGGTGTATTGCTTGCGCTGACAATTCCATCCGGGAAGAAAATGGGCGCCTATGCCTTCATGGCAGTTGGACGCGACCTCGTCTACAAGTACATGGGCTCAAGTGAACCCTCTCAAAAAGATCTTACCCACGACCAGGAGCATGCTGTTCATGAATTGGAGCAGGCGTGCAAAGATGTATCTTCTCCGTTGGAGCGGATGGAGCATGCACTTGCGGGTTGGATTAACTTCTTCATCATGCCTTTCTTTGCCTTTGCCAATGCCGGCGTCTCCTTTATTGGAGGTGACATCATTGCGGCACTTACGAGCAATGTTACGCTAGGTATTATTGCCGGCCTCTTCCTCGGAAAGCAGTTGGGTGTATTTCTCTTCGCCTGGGGAGCAGTCAAGATGGGCATCGCAGCGATGCCATCGAATACAACATGGAAGCAATTCTACGGTGTAAGTATTCTGTCTGGTATTGGATTTACGATGTCTCTGTTTATCGCCAACCTCGCATTTGGTGAAGGCGCGGTGCTAGACAATGCCAAGATCGGAATTCTGTTTGCATCATTTATTGCTGGTATAGCCGGCTGGGTTCTGCTATCTTCAGCTGCTACAAATGCAGAAGATGTCACTGAAGAGGTAACTGATTCTGTGCCTGAAGAAAGTGATAGCTTACGTGATGAAACACTGGTATTGGATCATAGCGTGCACAGCAATATCAAACCAAGCCGCCTGACCATCGAAGAGCCGGCGCAGCAAACAACAGTACAAGAAGAAAAAGTGTACCAGGAAATCTAAAATATAAATAAGCTTCCTCCGCTTATTTTGTGCGAAAAAGGCGGACAGGTTAATCCCTGTCCGCCTTTTAATTTTTTAGAAATCCCTAACCTTAAACCCAGAACCCTAAACCCGAAACAAGTCAAAAAAAGCAATAGCGCATTTTTGACGTTTAGCTAGTTGTTCGCAAAAGTCATCACTTTGGCATCGACAAAACTTTCTGCATCAATTTTGTACATGTAAACGCCGCTTGTCAGGGCTCTGCCGTCTGTACCTCGTCCGTTCCATGACGTATTGTAGCATCCTGTATCGAGCTCTTGATCCACAAGGGTTGCGACCTGGCTTCCCATCAGATCAAATACAGATACTTGTACTCGTGCGGCTTTTGGGATGTGGAAATTGATGGTCGTTTGTGGATTGAAGGGATTGGGATAGTTCTGATACAACTCAAAAGAACGGGGCGATACGTGTTCGCTCTTTGCGTTGCTTAACATCCCATCTATAATTTCGATTGTCGTATGTTCATGAGCAATTTCATGATTTTCAGCAAAGGCATTGGTAATGCCGAAACCATAGAACGCATCATTGCCCGGTGATTTGCCTCGTTGGCGTGCGTGCCCAATTAAGAGGAGTTTCATCAACTCAGGCGACATTTCTTGCTCCTCTTTGCTGTGAATAAGAGCGGCCACTCCGGTAAGAAAAGCAGCACTCATGCTGGAGCCTGCAGCCCATCCCCAGCCATTGGAAATTGTACTGAACACAAGATCGAAAGCCCAGCAAGGTCTGTTCATCTCTGCTTTGACGCAATAGTCTCTGCCTGGATATAGAATGTCCCCGCCCGGTGCTGCAAAGTCGACCGTAGAAACGCCAAAATTTGAATAGCTCGTGGGCTTTTCAGGATTAACATCTGGATCAAAAGCCCAGCCAACAGGGGCGGTTGCAGAAACCGTAAGGAACGGCTCGGCGTGCGCCGGCAAGTATAGGCAACAGTCATCGATATTCTTATTGTCGTCGCCGGCGGGTGCTATGAGGGTTACGCCTTTTTTGTTTGCATAAGCGGCGGCCACTTCAATCATTTGCTTCATTTCTTCAGCACGGATCCCCTGGGCACCCTCTTTAGGATATAACTGGCCCAATCCAACATTGGCAATGTCAACGTGTTGATCGGCGGCATACACAATGGCTTCCAGAAGCCAGGAGAAATCGCCGCTCCCCGTTTTTTCAGAAGCTACTTTGAGTGCAATAAGCTCAGCTTCAGGGGCGATTCCGTGTGTGCCTTCTTGATTGTCATTTGCAGCGATAATGCCGGCGATGTGGGTCCCGTGGTTAAATCCGAATTCTTGCCGGGCCTCCCATCCTTCTGTTGGGACAAATGACTTGCTCAGGGCTGTGTTTAAGTTCGCTTTAAGGTCTTGATGGTCCGCATCGATGCCATTGTCAATGATGGCTACCCGCACACCTTTGCCTCTACTCTGCGTCCAGGCCTCCTTTACTTGTATGGCATCCATGCCCCACTGGAGTTCCGCAAGATCTTTTGTCCCTTCATCTGTACCTTCTGTGCGACCAAGGTCTGATTCCGGTATGCCAAGAAGAATCGTCTGGGCAGGATCGATCCACTGAACCTCGGGGTTATCTGAAACGAGGAGTACACCGTCAAACCGGCGCACCTTTGCTTTCAAGCCTTGATCTCCATGAAAGCCTACGAGGTGCGATGCTTCAAGATGAATGACCTGGCTAATGTCTCCATTTTCTGAAGACACATATTGCTTAAAGGCATTAAGTTTTTGGCCTTCAACCTGCGCGATAAAATTGTTTTGGCCGAACGCAATAGTTGAGTACGTCAGGCATAGCAAAAGAAAGCCGGCTACTTTAAAGAAGGCGCGTGTAGAGGCCAGTTTCCGTTGGCAAAAATGTGACAATAGCATGTTTTTGCAAGAGGGGGGCCTGCAATGGGGTCAGCGAATATCAGACGTCGCCTTATTTTGATCTGAAGCTAAAAGGGACTGGAAAAGAGATTAAACCAGAGCCCGGGCAACGCAATTCACGCGAGAAGTTCTGTTATGAGATTTACTCTTTATTTTAAATCAGCTGCCAAAAACCAGACCAAAAAACAGCGGTTGAAAAGTGAGTCTTTAAAAAATGGCACGCTTAAGTAAGAAGCATAGGCCTTGGACGGATACGGGTTGGCGTATTTGGATGAGATGGAGGCGCCGGGAAACGTATTGGGGAATAGATGTTTGGCTTATAGGTGGTACTCTGTCAAAGAAATAAATGGAGCATCGGCTTTGCAGTGTACGAAGCGTACGATGGGTACAAAGAGTTCGATGCGTACGAAATAAGTGTTTATTCTATCCGTTCGTATTTTTCGTACATCAAATCTTTATTACATAAAGTACGACCGTGTACAGAGCCCACGAAAAAAAGGACCAGGTGCAGTAAGTAAAAACTGCTCCCGGTCCTTTGATCTCTTTACCATGCTCAGGATAAAGAAGGTGGTACTAAAGTTATTTCAGCAACGTCATCACTTTTGATGCTACGAAGTTGCCGGCTACAATCTTGTATAGATAGATGCCACTGGCAACCTGGTTGCCACCCGCGTCTCTTCCGTTCCATGTGGCGGTATATGAACCGGCAGCCATGTTCTGGTCAACAAGTGTGTTAACTTCTCTACCCATCATGTCGTAAACCGTAACATGAACATCAGCCTGGGTGGCCAGGTGAAAATTGATGTCAGTGGTTGGGTTAAATGGGTTGGGATAGTTCTGGTCGATGGCAAACTGCTGAGGAGTTTCAGAAGCTACAGGTTGTACATCGTTGTTAATCAACAGCTGATCTTGTGCCAGAGCGCCATCCTCTTTTGTTCTCCACAACCCAAGCGCCTGTTGTGCATCTACACGGCCTTTGCCATAAAAGATGTCACTTCCAGGTGAGTCTCCGAGTTTGTTGGCAGATGCTTTAAGCATGTTTTTGATCTGTACTGGTGTGGCGCCTTTTTTCCAGCTTTTGATGAGTGCAGCAACACCGGTTACGTGTGGTGCCGCCATGCTCGTACCTGCTGACCAGCCCCAGCCTTCGCCAATTGTGCTGAATACAAGGTCAAAAACCCAGCAAGGACGATCCAGGCCGCCAACAACACAGTCTTCCTCTCCTGCATAAAGTGCATCTCCACCAGGGCCGGCGAAGTCTACATTTTTTCTGCCATAGTTAGAGTAGCTCGCTGGGATGTCCATATCGGTACCTGAATCAAGCGCCCAGCCTACTGGCGTGGTTGCTGATACCGAGATAAAGTGCTTGGAGGAGCTAGGAAGATGGATGCAGCAATCGTCGAGATTTAACCCGCTGTTGCCGGCAGATGCGATAAGCATAAGGCCTCTTTCGTTGGCATAAGCACCAACGGCATCAAGGATGTCTTTCAATGCTTTGCCATCTGCGCCGGCAGATCCTGCTTTTGGAAAGAGTCCGCCAAGGCTCATGTTGGCGATGTCGACATCGTTGTCTGCGGCATATACGATGCCTTCAATCAACCAGGAGAAATCACCGCTACCGGTAAATTCAGAGAGTACCTTCAGAGCAACCAGTTCAACTTCCGGTGCGACACCAATGGTGCCGAGCCCGTTGTCCGCAGCGGCGATTGTGCCGGCAACGTGTGTGCCGTGGTTGAAAGCAAAGCCTGGCTGGATATTCCAGTCTTCATTGGGTACAAACGACTTGCTCAGGGCGCTGTTGAGGTTGGGCGCGAGGTCTCCATGTTCAGCGTCAATGCCGCTGTCAAGGACTGCAACGCGTACGCCGGCGCCTCGTTTTTTGCGCCAGGCTTCAGGTGCATTGATCGCATCATGCCCCCACTGTAAATCAAAAAAGAAATCGTCATCACCGCTGTTCGGTGGATTTTCAAATGTAGCAGCTACACCAAGTTCGGTTTTGGCTGACGGGTCTAGCCACTGCATGTGTGGATCATTGGCTACACTGGCCGCACCCTTGTGCTGGCGTGCAAATGCTTTTACATTTCGATCACCACTGAAGCATACTACAGAAGTCCCGTCTAATTGTATAACCCTGTTGATACTGCCGCCAGTGGCAGATACGTTGGTGATGAAAGAATCGAGTTCGTTGTCTTCAACATGCGCAAGGAAATTATCCTGTGCATTTGCGGTTGCGGCGAGGAGCGGTAGCACGAAAAATAGTGCAAGCGCAGCCCTTAACCATTTGGTAGAAGTTCTTCGCATTTTAACCTGATTTTAGATTGGAGGTAGGATCTGCACCGCATGGAGAAGCGAAACTGCATAGATAAGCGAATCGGCAGTTGGCAGGTACGCCAAAATCCGGTTTGTGCTTCTTTAGCTGATACCTTCATCCGAGAGCCGGATCGAGGTACAATTCGTTTCTGGTTGCTTGCAGATACTGTGTGCTTTAAATGCGCGCTTTAAAAGGCGCGCAAAAGCATTGGTGAAGGTGGTTGCGGGCCTTTAAATAGCGACAAGGCCGGGTTGTGAGGATGTGGTGTGCCGGTAAGTAATGAACGAAATTGTCTAAGGGGAAGTATTAGCCGGTGACGACAATCTTGCAGAAATGTGCTTCACCCAGGCATATGGAGGCGCAGACGTTTGGCGCTATTGGGGAGATCTTGCTAAAATAAGAAACTGTGAAGATTAAATCTCAACAGGTTCTAAGCTCGACTTTGTCCAATAAGAAAATGTCAAAGCCTCTTTTTAGCGCCACCAGGGTCTTTTTCGATTATTTATACGTCTCGGTTTACCAAACCAGACCTGGATAACTTAAACGGCGAAGACTCAAAAGGTAAGTCTAACATCGATATAGCGCTTAAAAACCCTTCAAAATTGGACATTCCTTGATCGGTGTTCGATATTCGAGACTTTGTCCAAAAGGACAAAGTCCAGCTTAGACGGCAACCTTCGTGAAAAATATTCAAACTCCACCACAGCACAAGCTTAACGACACTGAAAAAGTTAACCTAACCACCTGAAAGATGACACCTTTTTTAGCAGAGTTTATCGGCACAGCCATTCTAATTCTCCTTGGAGATGGCGTTGTCGCCAACGTTGTACTTAACAAAACCAAAGGAAACGGCGGCGGCTGGATTGTAATTACAATGGGCTGGGGTATGGCTGTATTTACGGCTGTGTTTTGTGTTGCTGCAATAAGCGGTGCCCATCTAAACCCAGCAGTAACTGTTGGATTGGCCATGGCCGGAAACTTTGCCTGGGTGGATGCCCCCATGTACATTTTGGCACAATTGCTTGGCGCCGGCGCCGGCGCTTTTTTGGTCTGGCTGATGTACCGCGATCACTTCGAGGCAACAGAAGACCAAGGCACAATACTGGCCGTTTTCAGCACAGGTCCTGAAATCCGTAACTCTACATCCAACCTGATCTCGGAGATCGTTGGTACCTTTGTGCTCGTATTTGGCGTGTTATTTATGGTGGCTGCAGATCATGGACTCGGCGCACTTGATGCCCTCCCGGTTGGCCTCCTAGTACTCGCCATTGGCCTCTCGCTTGGAGGTACCACGGGATACGCGATCAATCCAGCGCGCGACCTTGGGCCGCGCATCATGCACGCCATCCTGCCGATATCAAACAAAGGCAGCAGCGACTGGGGTTATTCCTGGATTCCTGTAATTGGCCCTATCATTGGCGGATTGCTGGCAGCCGGCGCGTATCTGTTGCTTCAGTAGATTATCATTTGAGCATTTGAACGCTTGACGGGAAGACAGGGTAAATCGATGCCTTGCTTCCCGTTTTGCTTTTCTGCACTTTTCCTGTCTACTGCCATCTAAGGCGCGTGGGGGGATGACAGAAAGCATGCTTTGAGCCTTTTTCCCGGAAGTTCTTATACCGAACTGACGTTAATTAGAAATAAACCCGTGCCCTGATGAACGCACCGAATCGTCGGCCCGCGTACTCTGATCCATCTTCCCCAGCATACACCAGAGCATTGAAAAGCAAATCTACGTCTTGAGCAAATGCATAGGAAACGGATGGGATGATCACCGCGCTTCCATCCGCCGCGCTCACGAGGCCGGACAAACCCACATTCCATAGCTGAAACTGATCAACAGGATGAAAGACTGCGCCATATACCACAACCTTGCTCATCGAGCGCAGAACACCTGTAAGCCGGCCCGCCCAAAGAGAGGGCGTATATGGCGCATCCCACGCTCCGCGTCCATTGTATGTAGCCTCAATCATTAAGGTTGTATTTGAAGCAAGCGTATAATTACTGCCGGCGGTTGCTTCCACCCACTGGGTTTCCCCTTGATCTGACCACGTAGCTTCTGCCCAGGCACCAAGCCCCAAAATCTCTCCTGTAATGTCTCCTCCGAAAGTAACGCGTTGCTGTTCCTCTGGCGAAAGCAGATTCAACGTGGTGGGTAAAACGGGTTCGGTTAGAAGTACTGCGAGTGCAGAAATATCAAACCCGCTAATGTGATGCCTGATACGTACGAGCTTACCACTTTCTTTTATACGCCCATCAGGGACCAACCCTATCGTCACATCACTAAGCGTACCTAATGGCAGACGAGCTGTTATCGCTCCTACGCCTTCCCGCTCGTATCCTGGCTCCAGTACGTTTTTAGGACGAAATAATTCTGTAGGATTAAATACCAGTGCCGCACCCCATGCGAGATACTGCTTGCCAATAGTGAGTTCTAACGGCCCTGGGCGCAAACTGATATATGCATGGTTGAGGAGTAGCTGATTCTCGATCGGGACCGTGGCGGAGTCAGCAAATACATCCAGGAAATCGGGTAAAACATCTCGCAGAGGAATCTTAGTATCCCCCCTGAAAATTTGCCAGACGGGAGCGATTGAAATCCTGGTCCCGCGCCCTGCCCTGGCACTTACATCTACCCTTGCACGGTCATAGTCCAGATGCGTCCAATTGCCTTCATTATAGCTTACGCTGTACTGATGCTCCAGGTAGCCTTTTACCCGCACTTCAGTTTGCGCCCAAGCAGTGCCCGAATCTGCTATCGAAACAGCCAATGAAGCAAACGCAAAAACACATATGAACAACACTTTGTTAGTCATTCGCAATATTTGTCTTACCAACAACAAAATCCAACTTCAAAAAACCCAAACAATGAACCCGAAACATTGAACCTTGAACACACACCCTTTACAGCCCATCTTCAAGATTACGGAGTGTAAATATTTCATCAGCAAGCTGCACATTCATTGTCAATTCGAGTACTTGCAATATGGTGCTGGTATCGCTTTGTAGTGCGTTGTCCAGCTCAGTTTTGAACGGATACCAGCGCGATCCTATCTGACGAACATCACTGAGGACAGCAGTTTTCAACAGTTTACCGCTACGGGCAAAACGCTCTTCTTTTAAAGGCACCCAACGCTCAGCATCAACCCATAGCCGGCGCATTGGATAGGCCAGACTTTTCTTATTACCTGTCAGATACAACACGTAGGTGGGCCGGCCTTCAAAATCTTCCTCTTTTTCGATAACGGCATCATAATCATCCACCATGCTCGGTTGTTCGCTGGCATCGCCATAAGAAAAATCGCTGCCCATCATTCCTTGCCGCAACATATGCCCCTGGATGCGAACGCTTTTCCCAACCCTGGGGAGATAAATCCACATGTTGTCTTCCAGTCGTAAATAGCGGCTGCCGGCATCTCGTGAAGGAGAAGTAAATTCAAGAAAAGACTGATCAGCTCCTACACTCCAGGAGTTAAACTCGAGCGTTCGAGCATCACCATCTTTATAATTGATGGTCATTCGGGCGCGCATTTCAGCCGTTTCTATGGCCATATTGGCATCGATCTTTTCAAGGATCTCTTTCGGCACTGGCTGGGCAGATGCTGCTAATGGCAACCACATCACCAGTATCAAAGTCAGCAGGGTATATAAAAAGAATTTCTTCATTGTCTTTAGATCTCAAAATCAATTTCAATTCAATGAGCAGATATTTACTTACGAAGCGCTTCAGCGGGTTTTTTTAGCGTAGCTCGCCAGGCCGGATAGAGGGCTGCAACGCCGGCAGCGAGCATACCAAGAAATACACTAATCAGTGCATATGAAATCGTCCAGTCCGGATAAACAATCCCTTGAAACGGCAATTCGATATCGCCAACAGCTTCTGTCATATCCATTCCGTTTTGCTCCAGATAGAGTGTTAACACGGTTGATATTGATCCGCCAATGAGCGCCCCGATGAGTCCGATAATGGCCCCTTCAATTACGATTAGAGACACAATATTACTCTTACGCATCCCCATCGCTGCCATCATACCTAACTCCTGGGTGCGCTCCATGACTGTCATCAGCATGGTGTTGACAATGACCAGGCCGGCCATCAGCATGAGAATAAACAGGATCGCGTTGGAAATAGGCTTGTTGGTTTCAATCAATTGAATGAGCGGTCCCTGATCTTTCCACGATAATACTTCCACTTCATTCACAATGGGCCGTACCGCCGCGCCAAGGGATGTCACCATAGAATCAGCCAGCAACGGATCTTTGGCAAACACGAGGATTTCAGTTGTTGCATCTGGTAGTTCTGTCATGTACTGCACTTGATCTATTGATGCGACCAGCAATCTCTTGTCGAGATGCCCAAGGCCCGTGGTAGCCAGACCAGTAATTACCCCCCGCATGCCTCCCATCGAGCGATAAGAAGTTTGTCCCAACAAGATCAGCGTATCTCCAACATGCACATTTAGCTTTTCGGCGAAGAGTTTCCCAATCATCATCTCAGGTTCGCCGGCTTTAGGCATACGGCCTTCCAGCACCATGTCTGCCGGATTAAAATATCCTTCTTCGCGTGCCAGATCCATGCCCATCAATAAACCGGGCTTGTTCGAGCCGGCGCCATCTACCAGCACGGCCGTGCGTATCCGTGGCAATGCTTCTTCCACATTGGGCTGGCTTCGAAGTACTTCAAGCACTTCGGGTAACGACTTAATATTCAAATGAAGTGGCATGGATCGCTCGCGTTTGGCGTAGCCAGCTTGCCTGATTCGTACATGCCCTGATTCTGTGCGCGCATAGGTATCCAGGATGTTATCCATCACGCCCCCCATGTACGATAAACCAAAAAGCATTGCGGCTACAGCCACAACAACAGCCGATACCGTCAGCAACGTGCGCCGAATATTCCGGCGTGTGTTACGCCAGGCCAATTGGAAAAGTGGGATATTTCGTTTTGAATTAAACATAGCGCAAAGCCTCAGCGGGGTCTTGCCGGCTGGCACGTGCTGCTGGGTAGTATGATGCCAATGCAGCAAGCAGCCCGGTAGTAAGCCAGACGGTTATCATGTACGTGGGCTCAAAGGCCATATAGAAGACATCTTTGATTGGATATCCTGTATCCATCTCACCGTACATCGCAGCGAGATCAATACCATTCACGGAGAAGTATGCGATAATGCCAATGGCGAGTAGTGTACCGACCGCCCCACCCAATAAGCCCATGAGCGCTCCTTCTGTCATAAACAATTGCCGGATGCCGCCGCCGCGTAACCCAATTGCCAACAAGGTCCCTACCTCTTTGGTACGTTCAAACGCAGCCATCAAAATGGTATTTGTGATACCCACGATGGCAATCAGCACAAAAATACCAATCATTATGATGCTACTCATCCGTTTGGTTTTCACAAGCGCCATGAAGTCTTCCTCGACCTCTTGCCAACTTTTTAGATCACCATTGTTTGTGCCTAAAACATCCTTTAAGTTGCGCAGGGTAGCAGATGCGCCGGCAGAGGGTGTAAATCGCACAGCAATCTCCGTAGCCTCAGCATCCATATCCAGCATGTACCTTGCTGTTTCGAGCGGAACCATGAACGTATTTCTATCGATCGCGGGATTGCCCGTACCTATCAAACCAGTAATCGGAAGATCAAGGGCCTCATAGGCGCCGTTTTTGGTTTTCGCCAACACCGTGAGCCAGTCGCCAACGCCCACTTCAAAAAACTCGGCCAAGCCACTCCCCAGCAACATCCCTTCTTCATTCGGCTGTAGAAAAGTGCCGGCGACAATCGCCTGGGGAATACTGAACACATTCCCATCTCCATTATCCACTTGTATACCGGTCCCAAAACAAGGGACCTGATCTGAACCATTAGACAACTGTGCTGCAAAAGAGATACGGGATGCGACACCCGAAACACCTGCCACCTCGCGCATCTTCGCTTGAATGGATTCCGGATCGGTAATCGTAAAGTCCAGTGTTAGATCTTCGCGTTCTTCAAAGTATCCATCTGCATATAACTTCGCGTGTGCGGTTTGATAATTTATCAGATTATCAAACGATTGGTCTTCCAAACCAATCATCAAGGCATAACTCAACTGTAAAAGGAAGATGGCAAAAGCAACAGTAACGGCTGAAATCCACGTGCGCCGGCGGTTTCTTGCCAGATTACGCCAGGCCAGCTTGAATGTAGTTGCATATTTGAGTACGCCGGGGATCAATGACTCAGACATACGCACCTCGCTCGGCTGATTCAGCAGACTCTATTTTTCCGTCTCTCAAATGAATGATGCGTGTTGCGTGCCGCATGACCAACGGATCATGGGTGGAGAAGACAAAGGATGTCCCATGTTGCCTGTTCAT
>JBGCEN010000563.1:0-5084 GCA_045106435.1 Rhodothermales bacterium | reverse complement strand
AGTTATGACTGTCACATAACATCACTATAAACAACGGAATCAGCATGCGTCCACAACCCCTCATATGTGTAAGCGACGTTGAGTTTAGTAGTCGTTGGTATCAACAACTACTCGACTGCAGAAGTGTACATGGGGGGCACGGCTATGAACGACTGGTTTCGCAAGATAAACTGGTTCTCCAGCTACATAAGTGGGAAGTAGAGGATCATCATGGCCCTCTCGGAGATCCGACGCAAAAACCTTATGGAAATGGAGTACTCCTGTGGTTCGAGCTTGATAATTTTGATGCAGCTGTTTCTCGGGCTAAAGAAATGAACGCTGATGTTGTGAAACCACTCCATCGCAATCCTCCTTCCGGCAATAGTGGGCCAAATCATTGGGAATACTGGTTGCGCGATCCTGATGGATATACAGTTGTGCTTGCGAGTCCCGATGGGTCAGCAGATGGTGACTGGATACCTTCAAGCTGATACCGCGGCCAGTTTAAGAATAAACGTGGCACCCTGGCCTTCAATGCTCTCCACAAGCAGTGTGCCTCCATGGCCTTTGATGATGTCATGCGAGAGGGACAAGCCCAACCCTGTGCCTGTACCCGTTGGTTTCGTGGTGAAAAAAGGTTCGAAAATCTTTTCTTGAATCTCTGTCGGAATCCCTAAGCCATTATCCTCTATACGGATCTCAACGCTCTTCTCGAGCCGGCAAGTGGTCACCGTTACCGCCGGCGCGTAAGGTTTTTCGTGCGTTTGTGCTTGTTCGTGAACTGCATAAAAAGCGTTGTTGATAATATTGAGAAAAACGCGACTGATTTCCTCCCGCACCATGTCTACTTCCCCTACAGAGTCATCGTAGTCCCGGGTGATGGTAACCTGGAAATCAGGCGTGGTTACACGCATGCCGTGATAGGCCAGATTCACATACTCGTCCAAAAGCACATTCAGGTCAACGGACTGGCGTTCTCCCGTTCCGCCACGTGCATGCTGCATCATATTCATGACAATGCTGTCGGCACGTTTACCATGTTCGTTAATTCTCTTGGTATTAAATACAAGGTCGTTCAACAAATCTGCTACTTCATCTATTACTTTGCCGACCGTCTGTTCTCGGTTTACTTCAAGCTCGTTTTTCAGATCATCGGCTAGCTCCACGGACAGTTGGCTGAAATTGTTGATAAAATTGAGCGGATTTTTGATTTCATGGGCTATGCCGGAAGTAAGCTGCCCCAGTGAGGCTATCTTTTCTTTCACCACCAGTTGATGCTGTGTTTCCCGGAGTTGGTGCAATGCCTCTTCAAGTGCCTCTTTTTTTGATTCGAGGTCTTCCTGGTTAACCATCAACGATTTGGTCATCCAGTTAAAGGAGCGGGTAAGTGTACCTATCTCATCCCTTGACTCACTTTCAAGATGTACATCCAGATTACCATCGGCTACCTTGCGAACGGCCTTGACAAGTTTATGCACCGGGATGGTGATCAATCTCACCAGCCATGCAGCAATTACACCGGAAAGTACGATGGTGAGCACCAGTAGCAGGACGATCCGGTTGCGCGTGCTTGTATAGGTTAAAGCAGAGGAGTTAGCAGCATTTGCAGCACTTTCCTGATTGAGCTTAACAAACGCTGCTATATCTTTGCTAAAGGTATCAAAAACAGATCCTGCTTCTTCCATTAACAGAGCTTTGGCGTCTTCGTCTTCAAGGTTGTAGTAATCCAGAGATTGCTCGAGGTATTGCTCCCAGGATGCATCCAGTTTTGAAAAAAGCCGGGCAGCTTCCTTTGTGTAAAAACTGGCTTGTGCAAGGGTATCAGCCAGATAAATCTCACGCCCCTCGTCGATTACATTAATAACCTGGTCAATCACCGTGGCCATGGCATTGGCAAGGGCCGTTTGTTCATCTTCATCAGTGACTAGCGCAAGTTCTAGCTGATAGGTGCGAAGTTCAAAAGCGTTGATATTAAGTCGCGAGATAACAATGGATCGCTCTAACCAGATTTTATTAAAGTCATCGATATCTTTACGCAGATCTACCATTTGGAAGATGGCAAATATGCTCACTGCAGCCATGAAAACCAGGATCACGCCAAATCCCAGGCTTTGCTTTGTCCCTAGTTTATAATCACGAATTGCCATGTGGAGTTACCCTGCTCCGTCGTTGATCTTGATGAGGACCTTGACGTTGTCAGTGACTTTGGAGGGGTGGACAAATCCTATAGCGCCCGGGGTGTTGGCAACGTGTTGCAACAGCTCTTCCTCGGTTTGAAAAAACTCTGGTGGATCCCCTTCGCCGGCAAGCTTGCGTTTTAGCCATATCGACTTCATCCGCGAAGAGCTCTTACCTAAAAACCGATAAAACTCATCTTTAACCGCTCCTGTAAGCCGCAGATCACATACAACAATTTCCAACTCACTCGATGGCCAGGACAGTACATCGCGGAGATAAAAATCCAACAACCTGTCTTTCCCAATAGATTCAGCGGGCACATCTTTGTGGGCTATAATAACCACCTGCGCAGCGGCTGGCATGGTACAGCATGCCAGGCCCAGGATAACAAGTGCTATTTTCAGTTGGATGTTCATTAACGGGCTACTTAAAATAATACTGAAATAGCAAGACTAAAGGTGTTAAGCTTTTCAGTTGTCATCTCAGCCCCATGCTGGTTTACAATAGGTACATGAGCATACTGGGCCTTCAACGCAATCCGATCAAATCCATTTTCATCTTGAAATAAGCTGTACCTGGCACCCACCGAGTATACTTTAATTTCCCCCTTATCTTGAGCCATAAAATTAGGTGTACGGAAGAAAAAAGCCTCCTTTGTATACCAATAACTCCCGTATACAAACAAATGCTCGGCTGCACTATAGCCAATTGTCCCGTAATAAAACAATCTGTCAACATCAATGCGCGTGTCGGGTTCTCCAGGCAAGGGGCTCAACTCCGGAGGTATATCTACATCGTAGCTAACATTGATAAGCTCACCCTCAAAAGAGAACTTATTGATGTAAAAAGAAAAGTCGACACCAAGTCGATTTCGTCGTGCGCCGTTGAATCGATCAGGTGAAACGTCGGTAAAAGGTGGGGGCTCACCCCCGGTTGACTCAGCAAGTGTTCTAAAGAAATTGACTACCTCACTGGTCCCTGAAATTCCTAGCTTTAACTCTCTGATCCGCAGACCAACCCGTCCCCCAACCAGTACCGTCGTGGTTGTATCAAGTCCGGATTGTTGAGTTACGCCCAACTGCTCATTATCAAGCTGGCTGTTAATATTGGGACTGTTTCCGAGGTATCCCGCATAATCAATGCGCGCCTTTCTGACAGGCACAGTGCCGCTTGCCTGCATGAAGGCACGATTTGGTACAAACTCTTCTATATTGACGATCTCGGCAAAAGACTCCTCGTAGACAAGTGGGCGAATGATATAGGGCAGTAGAGGCGTCCTGTTCTTTATCTCATTGAGATGATTAAAAACAGGGACGTGCAATCCAGCTTTCAACGTCAACTGATGATTTGTTCTGTAACTGAGCCATGCTTCATCGAGATCGAGTGAGCCCCATCGCCGGCTTGAAGAAAAGTTGTTGAGTAACTCAAAGTTGACAAAAGCTGACCATTGCCTCGAAAAGTTTTTCTGAAAGATCAGATTAAGCTGCTGGACGCTATAAGAATTGGCTCTGTCTTGCTGTGCCGGGGCCTCATCGTGGCGAAAAGAGATCTGGAAATAGCCAAAGGTCTGGATAGGTGTATCTTTTGACTGGCCATAAACTTCTGCGACGCCTCCCCAAAGGGGCAGACATGCGGCAATACTGCATATAGCCACGACTATAAAGCGGCATGGTTTAGACGTCCCAAAACAGGACCAACAGCGTTCAGGTCGCATACAAATACATTGGTTTTTTCTTAATCCAGGCTGCTAAGGCATCCTTGCAGAAAGATTTAAGGCTTGTTTCATTCATACGTATAGATACTGCACTGTTGCAACACTGGTACTACACTTCAAAATTGAATGCAGAGCGGTCCTCATTTACATCGATGGTGGTACAAGCCAGGGCATTGGTTATTGTTGCCAAATGTGTTACCGAGTAAAAAGTGGTGATTTAGATTTAAGGAATCAAGTCCTCTGGTCTGAACACAGATGGTCTAAACACAGATTGCTCAATGCCCTTATAGCGCGAACTCCCTCCCGGATCGGAATGGCTCCCCTTCCGATCGTACAGAGGAGAAGAGTAGGGCGCTTATACACTTCTGTTACTTTTCTGTAGTTTGATTCACCCACCATCTAGCAATTGCACAGAACAAATGGGTGAGTGAGTTCATCGAAGGGCTTGCCAGGATTGATCAATAGACGACATTAACCCACAAAGACCTCTATCGTGCTATTCCTTTGCAAATCCTCAATGTCTTAACCTGAATTCACGTTGATTTATGAACAGTGATGTAGTCCAAGAACTCGATGAGTTGGTATTATTCCTGGAGAATGGAGGTGATAGAATTGAGTTTTTTAATATGTTTCGCAATTCCAAGCTCTCGTGCATACCCTATTACTTTCAAGGAGCCGGGGAGCAGCATGACCTAACATTCAAACTGCTATATGAGCTAGGAGGTGTATCTATTCCTGCAGCTGTAGCGCTGGCAATGCACCTTTATCTTCTTGGCAGTATTGGTTCGTATCCATTCGAAAATGATGGCGTTAGTGCAAGTGCGCGCAGTTGGTTTCTTGAGCAGGCTGTAAAGGAGCAGTGGATCGTAGCCATCACCGGTTCAGTTCGCACGCATAAATCATCAGATGATGGAGGCATACGAGCCGATAAAACAACGGACGGATATGTAGTCAATGGATATGCCGGCTTTATGTCTCTGTATGACGTTGCTGACATTGCAGTGTTCATTGCGCCTGTAAGCGACGATCTCTCGGCCATCTTTCTTGTACCACTCAAGGACAACGATGCCATTACAGGGGAAAGCAGCCCCTTTGGAGAGTTGATGAGTTTCTCAGGAACGAAGCGGATTAAGTTCGAAAACTTATTCGTCGCATCCCAAAACGTTTTTGTATTGGAAGAAAATAGTGAAGTGAGTGACGTATTTCTATATCA
>JBGCEN010000562.1:0-11037 GCA_045106435.1 Rhodothermales bacterium | reverse complement strand
GGCATCAAGATGGCAGAGACTCAGGAGGCCAATAAAACGGTTGTGATCTGGGAAACGACAGTGCCCGTTACGGTAATCAATGTGATGGCAGGACAGTGGGCTGTGGAAAGTACATACGTTGCTGATGTTACGGATTCGCTTGGCTCAGGTGAAGATAACACGGCCGTCTATTATCATCCGGCGCATGATTATAATATGGAGGAGATCATGGATGCCCTCGTTGCGGCGCGCCAGCAATACTCTGAATGGTTTTATCCTTATCCCTGGGGAGATCTGCGCATCAATGAGTTTCCAAACCTGGATCAAAATGCTACAGGCTTTCCCATAAATATCAGCTTCTCTGAAGGCGTAGGCTTTCTGACAAAACCTGAGCCGGGCGCGTATCTTCCATTTGTGGTTGCAGCACACGAAGTGGCGCATCAATGGTGGGGGCATATCCTCTCGCCGGCTGAGGGGCCTGGCGCAGACTTCCTGATTGAAGGCATGGCAAATTATTCAAGTTTGTTGTTGCTGGAAAGTGAAAAAGGAGATGCGGCCCGCAGGACATTTTCTCGATACATGGAGCGGCAGTATGTCCGGAGCCGGCGTATCGATTCGGAAATACCCCTGATCATGAACAACGCAGAAAACAGCCAGGGGGAGTCGGTTGCTTACAACAAGGGGGCGTGGGTTATGTGGATGCTGAGATCACAGTTGGGTGAAGTACAAATGATGGACGGATTGAAGTCTTTTGTCGGGAAGAATGCATTGAGAGATGACGCTTTGCCGGATTTGAAAGAGCTGATTCATATATTCAGATCTGCGGCTCCTGATTCGTCTGCGTTCGCGCTATTTGAAGATCAATGGTTTAACCATGTTGTGCTGCCTGAATTTCGCTTGACCCACGTTGAAATTAAGCAGGAAGATGCAGGCTGGAAAGTCCAGGCAACCATTGAAAATGTCGGAACGGGTATCGTTGAAGTGGATGTTGCGGCCGTTGAAGAAATGCCGGATCTGGAGCGAGGTGAACCGGATTATAGCGGACAGGCAGTCGTGAAAACGCTACGGCTTACGCCTGGTCAACCCGTAACCTTTGATATCGAGGCAGGTTTTAAGCCCGAAGGCTTGGTTGTAGACCCACACGTGATGATGCTTCAGGTCAATAGAGAAAAGGCAATGTTTGGGTTTTGAAGCAGTGATCAGTTTACAGTGATCAGTTTACAGTATTCAGTGGTCAGATGATTACGGCAAGAACAACATAGTCCCGCTTACTGTAAACTGACAACTCAAAACTGATCACTATAAACTGTATACTGACAACTTAATCCCCCCATGAACAAGCAGTCCAAACAAGTCTTCCTTGGCCTTGGTGCCAACCTTGGTGAAAAGCTGGGGCATCTTCAGTGGGCTGTGCAGCAGTTGATTGAGCTTGCCGGCATCGACGCGATGGTTTGTTCACCGGTATACGAATCGGAAGCGCACGTGCTTGATGGAGAAGAAGTGCAGCCGACGTATTTGAACGCTGTTATTGGTTTTCATACAGAAATGCTCCCAATGCACTTGCTTCGCATGGCAAATTTGCTCGAAAAACGCAGAGGGCGCGATAGACAGGGCGAAGCGAGATGGGCCTCGCGAACACTGGATATCGATATTCTGGCTTATGGCGAACAGGTTGTGGAGTCAAGTGTACTCACCGTACCACACCGGCGTATCGCTGATCGAAAGTTCGTGCTTCTTCCGTGGCATGACATCGCCCCCAGCTTTTTACTGCCGGCGCCTTTTAGTAAAACGGTCAAAGAGCTGCTTGCTACATGTGGAGATGAAAGCGAACTGACAAAAACCTCTTATAACTTGCTTGACTAAAGCAGTTTAAAACCATACCATTAGGCCCTCACCTTCCGTTTACCCATCGATTTTTCTGTTTCATGCAAGACGAGTTTCCAGAAGGTCCTTCTGATACTGCCATCACACTGCGCGATGACCTTCGGTATATCGTTATCGAAGGGGTTATTGGTGCCGGTAAAACAAGTTTATCTCAGATGCTCGCCGAGAAATTCAACGGGCAACTTGTACTGGAGGAGTTTGAGGAAAATCCATTTCTAAGCCGATTCTACGAAAATCCGAAGCGCTGGGGTTTTCATACACAACTCAGTTTTCTCGCAAGCCGGTTTCAACAGCAGCGCATGGTCCATGATCGTTCTCTCTTTCACCATGTGGTGGTGAGCGATTACATTTTTGAAAAAGATCGCATCTTTGCCCATCTGAATCTGAAAAATGAAGAGCTTCAACTGTATGAAACACTTTTCAGGCAAATGGAGATTTCAACGCCACGCCCCGATCTCGTTGTCTACCTGCAGTCTTCTACTGATCGCCTGATGCAAAACATCAAAAAGCGTGAGCGTTCTTTTGAGAAGCAGATGAGCCGGAAATACATTGATGAGTTGAATGAGGCGTATAACTACTATTTCTTCCGGTTTGAGAAGTCTCCGTTGCTGATTATCAATACAACAAATCTGGATTTTGTCGAAAAGCCTGATGATTTCAACGAACTTGCTCGCCAAATCGCATCAGTGAAGCATCCCGGTACCACCTATTTTAACCCCGGCCAAGCCGAGTAGGCGTTTGGAGGAGTATGGTTGGGCGGCATCGATACAAAAAGTACTAAAGCACTACGAAAGGCTAATTTCAACGTCATCCCGGGCTCTCAAAACCCTAAACCTTGAACCCTAAACCCGGAACAGCATCACAGATTAATCTGTGATGCGTTAAACCCCAAAACTAAACGTAAGCGTCGTGTAGCTCTGCACAGGCGTACCGTTTTCCAGCGCCGGGCGAAACGTCCAGCGCCGGGCAGCTGATAACGCCGACTCTTCCAAACCATAGCTCAGACTTTCGACTGTTTGCTTTTTGTCCTTCGAGTAGAGAAATCGATTTAGGATTTTAGCGTTTTGCACGCGGCCTTTTTCATCCACAAGAACCTCGATGACAACTTCGGCTTTTATCTTCTTTCTCCTTGCTTCGCGCGTGTATTCAGGTTCTACAAACCGAACAGGCTTGGGGCCGACCTGAGGTGCTTTTGCAGCGCCGGCTTCTCCGCCATCAGCAACTTCGGCCACATCAATGTCTTCACCGTACTCTTCCAGGATCAGCAGTGCTTCTTCAACTTCTAATTCGCTCTCAATAATAATATCATCAGACACGAGTAAAGGAATGAGTGGTGGCGGCGGGGGTGGGGGTTTGGCACGTTGTCGCGTGGGCTGCACTTCTTCCATTGAAATCAATTCCTGCCCACCTGTGTGATAGGGAAAGGGCTCTGGTTCATCCATTCCAGGTTGCGGCCAGAAATTGAATACGAGAATCAACAGCAGTAGCGCGCCGGCTACGCAACTGAGCATGCGCATGCGGTATGCACTGCGCTGTTCGTATGATCGCTCGAAAGAGGAAGGCATAGTGGTTAATCAGTAAAGGCCTTTATGTTAGATGGCCTCCACGGTACAGGTATACTGATGGTTTGCTTGCGGAGTTTAAAAACTACTGATTATAACAGGTTGGGGTGATAGCTCAATTGATAGTCGGAAATCTTTTTCTTGTCATCTTGAGCCCGTCGAAAGATCTCTCAGATTAAAATGGGAACGCTTCATTTGGCTTACATATGACTTACAGCTAAGGTCGGGAGATCCTTTGACTGGTTTGGAATGACGCTTGGGTATGGTTCAAATTAACCCTCACTGCAATCTGTTATAATCAGAAAATCTACATAAATCGTGTGATTTACAATGCAAATCTTGGCGTAATTCACAAGCCATGTTTCAGGGCATCTTTAGACACAGTTCCCGGCATCGTATTTTGCTTGTGATTTGTATGACACCTTGTTGTTATCTTGGTTTCTTCTCCACGACTTATAAATCCATTCGAACGGATCAACTTCATGTACAAAAAACTTTTACCCGCCTTACTAATTTTGCTCTTTGTGCCGCAGATTGGTAACGCACAATTTGGCACTGCTGTAGGGATTATTGGCGACGAGGTCGTGGTGATGAAGCCGGGGGGTGCTTTTGGTGGATTGGGTGTGGTTTCTGTTTTTAATCAAACAGCCGGCGCAAGCTGGCAATTATCCGAGCGTTTAGTCACCGAAGATGCGCAGAATTTGGGAAGGCCCTTAAGCCCTTCTTTTGGGATTGCTGGCAGTACGCTATTGCTTGGTGGTGCCGATCCATTGGGTAAGCTTGGAGGATATCTGTTTGCAAAAAACGATGGCGCGTGGCAGGAGACAGGCAAGGTATTTATCGACAATTCTCCTGATGAAGCCCTGTCTGAAAAGATGGAGGTCTCCGATTTTATGAGATATGTGTCTCCGCCGGCGCGCAAGATAGCTGTCGATAACAGCAATATGGTCATCGGTGTCACGCGTGCCCCCTGGTCGAGGGTTGGAGTTTATGTCTTTGAGCAACGAGAGGGCGACTGGCACAAGCTTATGCGTATTACAGATCCCACAGAAAATAGAAACGGTCAGTTCGGCGCAGCCGTTGCCTTGCAAGATGATTTACTTGCTGTAGGTGCGCCCGGTATAGAGACGGGACGGGTGTTTATTTACTACAGAGATTCAAATAATGCCTGGGTGTTGGGCGATACATTAAAGATTGAAGGGTTAGACAAATCAGCGCGCTTTGGCAGCAACGTGATTGTGTCTGGCAGCAGGGTTCTGGTTACATCGCCCAATGAAAAGGAAGGCAAGGGGGCCGTTTTTGTCTTTGATAAAGATGACGCGGGAGATGGCTGGAATACATCTGATCGGATAGACCTGCCTGGCGAAGAAAAAGGAGCTTTTGGTTCGTCCATAGCACTCGTTGATAACACGCTTTGGGTTGGTGCGCCAGGAGATATGAGCGGGCGTGGCAATGTATATCTGCTTCATGTTAACGCTACTTCCGGACAATACGAAAATGCCGGCGCTGTAGATACCGCTCAGCTTACCGAAGGTGCAATGTTCGGGACGTCTCTTGCCGTATCTGATCACCGTGCAGTAGTTGGAAGTCCTGGAGCAGATGGAGGACGTGGTATGGCGATTGTCTTTCAAAGAAAAAATGACGGCGAATGGGAGCCTACAGGAAAACTACGGTCTGCTGAAATATTGGAAGCTATCGCCGGTGAGGAAATTACATGTGAAGAAGGCAAGGCCGGCCCGTATGATTGCAAGGGTGTAGATTTGCTTTCTTTTCTTCCAATAGACGGATTTGGCGGTGCATCACATGAGCGTGTTAGTGATGTATGGGGTTGGACGGATCCGTTGACGAAAGAGGAATATGCATTGATCGGTCGCACAGGCGGTGCGGCGATCATTGATGTCTCTGATCCGGTGCTGCCCGTCTATATGGGACTTGTACCAGCAAATCCAACTTCAACACGCGATCTGAAAGTGTATCAGGACCACATGTTTTTCACGGGTGATGGCGCCGGCGATCATGGGTTGGTCATTTTTGATTTGAAGCGTTTGCGTGACCCTGCAGAGATCCCCTCGACGTTTGCGGCAGATACTATTTATACCGGCATTGCAAGTGCGCATAATTTGATCATCGACGAAGATAGTGGCTTTGCTTACCCGGTGGGCGCGAGCAGGGGCGGTGAGACGTGTGGTGGTGGTTTACATATGGTAGATATTCGTGTACCACTTGAGCCCAAGTTTGCCGGCTGCTATACAGATACGATCGGCTTATTCTCGGATGGAAGAACACACGATGGGCAATGTGTTGCATATATCGGCCCGGATGATCGATACGCCGGCCGGCAAGTATGCTTTGCGTCGAATGAAACGGCGCTAAGAATTGTCGATGTGACCGATAAAGCCAATCCTGAGCCCTTGGCAGCTGCAAAGTACCCGCGGGTAGCCTATGTCCATCAGGGGTGGTTGACCGATGATCAGCGGTATTATTACCTGAATGACGAATTGGATGAATTGGTAGGTATGACAAAGCGGACGCGGACGATGGTGTGGGATATTGCCGAGCTTGATGATCCTGTGCTGGTAGGGGAGTTTGAAGGGTCCAGTACAGCCACTGATCATAATTTGTACATCAAGGGCGATCGGATGTACCAGGCAAATTATCAGGCCGGCTTGAGTATTTGGGATATCAGCAACCCCGAAAAGCCATTCGAAATTGGCCACTTTGATACAACGCCCGATGTGGCAAATCCCCCTGGATTTGTCGGTGCCTGGACGGCGTATCCTTATTTTGAAAGTGGGACCATCATCGTTTCAAGCATGAACGAAGGTCTGTTTATGGTGCGCCCCAGTCAACTGCAAATGCCGTGAGTCAAGTCTTCAGTAGTCAGTTATCAGGTTTCAGTAACAGGTTTTCAAATAAAAGAATCTGCGAACTGACAACTGATAACTGAATACTTTTTTAAAAAACCGCTTCCAGTGACCAAGTGTGAATAACTTGGAGTTAAATACTCAAGAACAGGGTTGAGTATCTATTGGCGAGTTCGTAACTTTGGCCATTAAGAAACTGAAACGAACCTGGACAAAATTCAACTTCAAATTGGAAGCCTGCTTCTTTCGAACTCACCCTAAGTTTCCACCACTGAAATTTCCGGATTTGGATTGACCTTCCCGCCATTGGGAGGGTTTTTTTATGCCTGGTGATTTTTAGAAGCGGTTTTTCCAAATAAAGGCATCATGGAAAAAAGAACGTTGTCTACACGAAAACCTTGTAAATTAGCTTTGGAAGATGGCACTGTTGTAACAGGATATGCCATTGGCCACATCGGAGAAACCGGTGGGGAGCTCTGCTTTAATACCAGTATGACTGGGTACCAGGAAATCATGACTGATCCGTCGTATCACGGGCAACTCATGATGATGACGTATCCGCATATTGGCAATTATGGAGCAATGGACATAGATGTCGAGGCCAGTCGCCCGATGATCGCTGGGCTGATTGTTCGCTCCTTTACGTATCGGTTCTCCAACAAGCTGGCAGATGAATCCCTTGAGTCGTTCATGATACGCCACAAGCTCGTTGGATTAGGGGGGGTTGATACGCGTACGCTTGTGCGACACATCCGAACCAAAGGGGTAATGAACGCGGTGATCTCATCCA
Organism: Rhodothermales bacterium; assembly: GCA_045106435.1. Lineage (GTDB taxonomy): Bacteria > Bacteroidota > Rhodothermia > Rhodothermales > JAHQVL01 > JBCCIM01. The sequence continues at coordinate 3,958 of JBGCEN010000562.1, read as the reverse complement.
TAGATTTAGATGATGAAAGCCTTGTTCAAAAAGCAAAAAACTGGCCGTCTATGGAAGGTCTGGAATTGGCGTCGAGGGTAACAACCGGCGAAGCTTATGACTTTTGCACGGGCAGCGGATATCGGGTAGCTGTATACGACTTTGGCGTAAAACAGAATATTTTGCGTTCCTTCCAGAGCAGAGATTGTACTGTGCGCGTATTTCCATCCAATACACCCCTCGAAGCGGTACAAGCTTGGCAACCCGATGGGATCTTTATGTCTAACGGACCAGGAGACCCGAGAGCGATGCAAGAGAGTGTATCGATGGTCCGGGAAGCTGTTGCGACAGGAATTCCGCTCTTTGGTATCTGTCTGGGGCACCAGTTGATTGCGCTATCCCAGGGCATCGACGTCTATAAAATGTACGTTGGGCACCGTGGAGCGAATCACCCTGTGAAAAACTTGCAGACGAGCAAGGTAGAAGTGACTACGCAGAATCACGGCTTTTCCGTTGATCCTGAATCAGTGGATACGAAAGTGGCCGAGGTTACCCACATGAATCTAAACGACAAGACGGTTGAAGGACTGTTGTTTAAGCAATTCAAGGGGTTTTCTGTACAGTTTCACCCAGAAGCTTCGCCTGGCCCGCACGATAGCCACTATCTGTTTGATGCTTTTTTAAACATGATCAAGGGCAACAACACACTGGCGCTACCGAAAGACGACTCAGACGAATTTGCCCTGGCATAGTCTGGCGACTTATCGATGAGACCGCTTTAATACACGGTTGCTTTTCTGTACCACCCTGGGCTGTACGTACCCTGTGCTGCCCTGTACGACACTGCAATACTACCACCTTACTATACAGCGAAAACTAACGCTTAAATAATAAAAGAATGCCTAAGCGCACGGACATAAATAAGATACTCTTGATTGGCTCTGGACCTATTGTTATTGGTCAGGCTTGTGAGTTTGATTACTCTGGGACGCAAGCCAGCCGAGCACTGATGGATGAGGGGTATAAGATTGTACTGATTAATTCGAATCCGGCTACGATTATGACGGATCCGATGACAGCAGACAAAATCTACTTGAAAGAACTCACAACGGATGCAATCAAGGAAGTTGTAGAGATTGAAAAACCAGATGCTGTGCTCCCTACAATGGGAGGGCAGACAGCCCTGAACCTTGCCCAGAGACTTTACGAAGAAGGGTACTGGCAGGAAAAAGGCGTTGATATCATTGGTGTGGACATAGACGCGATTGAAATTACTGAAGATCGTCAGAAATTTCGCGACTTGATGGAGGAGATTGGGATAGATCAGGGGCGCAGTCGCGTCGCAAAAAGTTTGTTGGAAGCGAAAGAAATTACGCAAGAACTGGGGGGGTTACCCATCGTGATTCGGCCGTCATTTACCTTGGCCGGCAGCGGTGGTGGTATCGTATGGTCTGCTGAAGAATTTGATCGCAAGGTGATGCGAGGGCTTGAAATATCGCCGGTACATGAAGTATTGATTGAGGAGTGTCTTTTTGGCTGGAAAGAGTATGAGCTGGAGTTGCTGCGGGACAAAAATGAAAACGTGATCATTATTTGTACAATTGAAAACCTTGATCCAATGGGTATCCATACCGGAGACTCGGTCACGGTAGCCCCTTCGCAGACATTGACAGACAAGCAGTTCCAGCGGATGCGTGATGCAGCAATTCATATGATGCGGTCGATTGGTACGTTTGCCGGCGGTTGCAATGTGCAGTTTGCAGTCAACCCTGAGAATGGGCGCATGATTACCATCGAGATAAATCCAAGGGTGTCTCGCTCCTCTGCGCTGGCATCAAAGGCCACGGGATATCCCATTGCAAAGGTTGCCGCCAAGTTAGCAGTAGGCTATACACTGGATGAATTGCCAAATGATGTTACCGGTACAACAAGTGCTTGCTTTGAGCCATCCATTGACTATGTAGTCACTAAAATCCCTCGGTTCAACTTTGAGAAGTTTGAAGGCGTTGATGAAGAGTTGACAACCCAGATGAAAGCAGTGGGAGAAGTGATGGCGATAGGCCGCACATTCCCTGAGAGCCTGCAGAAGGCCTGGCAGGGTCTAGAAAATGGTTATGCCGGCCTCGGGGGCGACAGAGAGAATATTTCTCGTGATGAGATTCGTGAACGGCTTAAACGGCCTTATTGGGACTGTACACTTCAGATTAGGAACGCGTTTAAATTGGGTGCTTCGATAGATGAAATTGCTGACATTACCAGTGTTGATCGGTGGTTTTTGAGTCAGATTCAAGATATCGTAACGCTTGAAGATGAAATTAGTACATGTACCCTGGCAGAGCTAGACGTTTCATTCCTGCGCGAAGTTAAGCAATATGGCTTTTCAGACGTCCAAATAGCTTTTCTCCTCAAGGATGATGTAACCGAAGATGAGGTTCGGGCGCATAGGAAATCTCTCGGATTGTTGCCTTCGTTCCAGGTGGTTGATACCTGCGCCGGCGAGTTTCCAGCGCTAACGCCATACTTCTATTCCAGTTACGAATCATCCAATGAAAGCGAGGTCTCCGAGAGGGAGAAAGTAATCATTATCGGCAGCGGCCCCAATCGCATTGGGCAGGGCGTAGAGTTTGATTATTCTTGTGTGCATGGGGTGCTTGGCTCAAAAGAAATGGGCTATGAAGCGATCATGATTAACTGCAATCCTGAAACGGTTTCTACCGACTTTGATATTGCGGATAAATTATACTTTGAGCCCGTATTCTGGGAGCGCGTCTATGATATTATTGAGCACGAGGGCGACAAGCTAAAAGGAGTTATTGTACAGTTTGGCGGGCAAACCGCACTGAAGCTTGCCGGCCGATTGTATGAAAAAGGTGTTCCAATCCTTGGCACTACATACGGTAACCTGGATTTAGCCGAAGATCGTGGGAAGTTCTCTAATATTCTTAAGGAGCTTGAGATTCCATTTCCACCGTACGGCATGGCTACCAATGTTGCAGAGGCGATCGATTCTGCAGAGCAGATTGGCTACCCCGTGCTTGTTCGACCAAGCTATGTGCTGGGGGGCCAGGGAATGCGGATCGCCATCAATAAGGAAGAGGTGGATCAATATGTTACGCGTATTCTGAAACTGCTTCCTGAGAACCAGATACTGCTAGACCTCTTCTTGGAAAACGGTGTTGAGATTGATGTAGATGCCATTCGTGATGGAGATGAAGTATGGATTACCGGCATCATGCAGCACATTGAGCCGGCGGGTGTGCATTCTGGTGATTCAACTGCGGTGTTGCCTCCATTCGACTTGTCCGAAACCGTCATCAAAACCATCGAGACGTACGTAAAAGAGATAGCAAACCGGTTAAATGTTATCGGTTTGATGAATGTACAGCTTGTGGTGAAAGACGAGATCGTCTATGTAATCGAGGCCAATCCACGTGCTTCCAGAACGATTCCGTTTGTTGCAAAGGCAACAGGCATTGCAATTTCCAATATTGCAACCAAAGTGATGCTTGGCGAAAAACTTGCAAATCTTAGAAGCCAGGGGCTTCTGGAATCGACTTTGGTAGGATATGCAATCAAGGAGCCTGTTTTCTCATGGGATAAATTCCCTGAAGTACCCAAAGAGCTTGGACCTGAAATGCGAAGCACTGGAGAAGCCATTGCCTTCGTAGATAAGCTTACAGACAAACATTTTCAGCAGCCTTACGAGATGCGTAATTTGTATCTCTCCAGGTAGTTTCTTGGTTAAATAGCAATGCGAAAGAGCTGCGGTTTATTGAAATTGCAGCTCTTTCTATTTAACAGGAAGTTGATTAAGTTTTTGATGTACAAGCACAAGTATTTTGTCCTGCGATGCTGAGCAAAGCGCTAGGGTGTGTTGACAATTAGCAGGGAAAAGATCATTCGATGGCATTTTTGTTCAGATCAAGGCGCTTTTTGTGTTCGATGCAGCGCATCGGGCGCAAAAAGGAACGCAGATATG
>JBGCEN010000561.1:0-16553 GCA_045106435.1 Rhodothermales bacterium | reverse complement strand
GGGCATCGACGTAAACCAATTAAGCAAGGCACTGGATTTTCATTACGGGGGAGACAAGCCGGCTATTTGGTTCGATGAGGAGACTTATGGGCGAGACGTTCTGGTACCCGGATTCTTTATGTACAGCCGGAATCTGGAAGCATTGGATACCATCGACCAATTTCCGATCAGCGAAGCCGGCCGCACAGCATTGAAGCAGTTCTATGCCTCAAATAAAAATGTGCTTGAGGGGATGGATGCATCAGAGATACATCATGTGCTTCATAAGACGAGTTATACCACGTTTCTGTCTGAGTACGCCGGCTTGCCGGAAGAAGTCGTAGAGCTATTTATCAAGGCCATGGACGGATATTGGGGGGTGCAGACGTACAGCCTTTCAGCTGCTGAGGCAATGCAGGGTTGGCTACCCGGTGCACATCTGTTGGGTGATGCGGCAGCACAATTTGCCGGCGCAGAGACTTCTGAAGATGTAGCGATGTTTCCCGATGGAAATGCGACAATAGCCAGGCTCTTGGTCCAAGCGCTGATTCCTTCCGTTGCCCCGGATGTCAATGCAGAGAACATTGCACTGGCGAAATTTGATTATGGACAGCTTGATCGCTCTGAGGCGTACATACGGTTGCGGCTTGGGTCCACTGTGGTAAATACAGCGAATACCGGGAATGGCGTAGATGTGACGTACGTTCGCGATGGTGTGACTACGCGATTACGTAGCCGGCACTGTGTGCTTGCGTGTTATCATGCAATCATTCCGCATCTTTGCCCTGAATTGCCGGAAGTACAAAAAGAAGCTATGCGCTATCAGGTCAAGCACCCTATGCTGCTGACCAATGTGTTGGTGCGGAATAGCGAAGCCCTGGACCGGCTCGGTATCTCAGGGGCCTATTGTCCCGGACGTATGCACGCCAAGGTTTTTAAGATCGCTGGCGTAAACACGGCGGGATACAAATTTGAAGAGGAAGAAAGCGAAGCCGTCCCATTGATGTTCTGGGGTATGATGGCGCCTCCCAATAGAGAAGTCTCTATCCATGATCAGCTTAGAGAGGCGAGGAGGGTTTTGCTGGAATTATCCTTCGCGGACTTTGAACGGGAAGTTCGGACGGTGCTTGATGGAATATTAGGCCCTGCCGGCTTTGATGCCGCTACAGACATTCTGGCGATAACCGTCAACCGTTGGCCGCATGGATATTCTTATGGATATCTAGATCTGTGGGACCCGGAGTGGGAAGCCGGCAAAGCACCGCATGAAATAGCCCGTCAGCCCATCGGAAATATCACCATAGCGAACTCGGATGCAGCTGCAGCAGCCTATACACAAGCAGCCATCGAAGAGGCGCTGCGTGCAGTGGCTGAACTTGGTAATATATAAGACAACACCTAATCTCTTGCCTCAATAAGTGAAGACCTCCTTCACTTTCACTATGTAGGATTCCTTATGCAGAAACCTGTAATACATGGTCAAAATCTCAGATGATGTTTCCCGCAACCAGACAGCAAATGCTTTTTCTCTTTTTCTCAGCGTGCATGGTCTCAGCCTGCCAGCCTTCTCCGGAAGTCGTACAGGTTGAATACAACAACACCATTGTGCTCGAAGAAGCGCCATGGAGATCGGCTAATGCGGAAGTGGCTGATCTGGATGGCGACGGGAAGAATGATATCGTCCTCGCCATAGGCCGGCATTGGCCGGGGCCGAACTTGCTCTTTCGAGGAGATGGCGCCGGCGGATTCACCTCCGTAGATAGCTTGTCCAATCCGCAAGATCGTTCGTATTCGCTCTCCGTAGCAGATATGGATAGCGACGGTGATTTTGATCTTGTGGTATCTAACGACCGGCCGGACCCTAAATATGTTCTGCTGAATGATGGCAGTGGACAATTTACCGAACGCGTTGAATTTGGCGATCCCGCGTGGCCAACCCGTAATAGTACGGTGGCAGATTTAAACCTGGATGGCAAACCAGATATTGTAGTTGCCAACCGCGACAATACGCCTGAGGGCAATAATTTTATTTGTCTAAATGACACACAGGAGACCTTCTCACTGTCGTGTACTTCCATAACCTCGGGGCCGGCAACCACAATTTCTGTGGCAGATATCAATGGGGATGGAAATCCTGACCTGGTTGTCCCATATCGTGATGTAGGGCAAAGTCATGTCTACCTTGGAGATGGTGCGGGGAATTTTGACAAGTCCGTTCCATTTGGCCCGGCAGACGCCTCATTCAGATCAGCGGTTGCGTTAGATCTGAATAGAGATGATATGCTGGACCTTGTAGCTATTGACGACCGGAAGAAGAGGACTTTTTCATTTACTCAAATAGCCGGCCTAAAATTTGAAATGGGAGAGCAAATAGATGCCGGCCTGGATAGACCTTATGCCCTTGATCTGGCAGATTTGAATGGGGACGGTTGGCAAGACCTTTTGGTAGGCTATAGAAATGCGCCGGCGCGCTTGTTTTTTAATGCAGGAGACACATTACACAGCGTTTCAATTGGTGATAGCTTGGGTACTGTTTACGGTTTTGGGGTAGGGGATGTCAACCATGATGGAATTCCTGATGTGGTGTCTGCGCGATCAGATGCATCTGATCTGTTGTTCATGGGAAGTCATTCCAATTAACACAAATGGTGTCATGCAACACAGCCAAAGATAAGCGGTAATTGAAACAGAGAAGCTGAAATCATCGGGTTTGCATTCCACATTTTGGCACGCTATGATTAAGGTTTAATCCTGGACAAGACAACAGTTATACTATAAGATGCAGACCGATAGAAGAAGATTTATAAAGAGTTCATTAGTTGTCGCGGTAACAGCCCCGCAACTGGTGCTTTCGGGATGTAGCGATGGCGCGAGTGTGGACCGTAAGTTACAGTATCAGACGCTGGATGAGGGATATTATGAGGCGGAACGCCTGGCAAAACTGAATATAACTCCCGCCGGCGCTGAGTTTTCAATTCCCCAAACATTGGTACATTGCGCCCAGAGTATAGAATTTTCAATGACAGGATTTCCTGAGCCGAAATCTGCGCTGTTTCAGAAAACAGTTGGAAGTGCTGCATTTGGTATCTTTAGCATGCGCGGCCGTATGTCGCACGATCTTTCTGAACCGATTCCTGGAGCGAGTACATTGAGTCCGGAAATCACTGCTGAGCAAGCATTGCAGCGATTACGTAATGCTATCGATCGTTTTGTGGCATCACAATCGGCTTTAAAACCTCATTTTGCTTACGGGAAGCTAACGAGAACTGAATATGAGCTAGCCCATGCAATGCATCTGGCGAATCATTTTTCTGCCATTAATGGCTAGGTACATGACAAATATTCTGAAAAATGCCTCAATGTTGCGCCTCAGTCAGATCACCCAAACAGGTTAAAGACAAGCCTTCAAGTACGTTCAGTATGACATTCTAATCCCGGCACTGTATTTTATGAAAGTACTTGGTACTTTTTCAATGAACGAAGGGCGACTTAACAGATCGTCATCTTGAGCCTGTCGAAAGATCCCTCGAAATACGATAACGTTGACAGACAAGGATTAGAAGTACTTTGCAGTGATTCGTGAGATCCTTCGAAAGGCTCAGGATAACGTATTATTCCTGTCACAATAAAAGTCAGCGCTTGGTCGTCTCGACAATCAGTTTGCTTTCACTATTTAGGTACAAACCATGCAAATCTTTTATCTTGAAATCGTAACGCCAGACGTCGATGATGTTTGTGCGACCTATGCAAAACTATATGGCGCGAGCTTCGGTGAACCAATTGCTGTATTAGGTAATGCACGCACGGCTGATTTAGCGGATGGTGGCAGAATCGGCGTACGCGCTCCAATGGGCGACTCAGAAGTCCCTCTAGTGCGTCCTTATCTGTTAGTGGATGATATTGAAGCGACTGTTAAGAAAGCTGTGGAAAGCGGTGGCGAGATTGCTCATCCCCCGTTTGAATTGCCAGGACAAGGCACTTTTGCCATCTTCATGCAAGGCGGTATACAACACGGTATTTGGCAGCGTTTATCAACTGACAAATGATCTCTCTAACCTTTAATAACAGCCTGCCTGTTACTGGTAGAATGACTTTATAACGGCTTCGCTTAACTCACCCGTGTCTTCAGGACTTGTCCCCGTGTTCGTAAGGGTAATAACGGTGAGGCCATTCGCAAGCACTCTGCTGATGCGGGATTTAGATGGACCGTTGGAGCCAGTATGCCAGATAACTGTTTCCTGATTGCTCTCCAGATTCATCGTTTGCACACGGCCTCCATAGGCGTAGTTTTCTTCTTCAACATGTACCTTGTCGAGTCTTGCCAGTAAGTCTTCTGAAAGCAAGTTGCCTCCGTAGAGCGCATTCAGAAGTGAAAGGAGGTCAGGTGCTGTGCTGTATACGCCTCCCGCGCAAACAAGATAATCGGGGAAAGTTACGAGTGCTCTCTCAGGAATTGGTGCTACTTCTTCGTACCCGTAAGCAAGATGGGGAATTAAAGAGGCATCACCAGAAAAGACGCCCGTATCTTTTAGGTTGAACGGCAGTGTAATTAACTCATGGACATTACTTTCGAACGTCTTCCCGGTTGTTTGTTCTATAATTTCTTTTATCAGGATCCAGTTGGAGTGAGAGTAATCAAACTGACTCCCCGGCTCGAAAAGCAAGTCTCCACTGGCATACCTGCGTACGGCTTCTGATGTTGATATTGATACTTGCATGATTGATGGATCAGCTTGATAAGACGCGATAATATCGTTGGGAAGGCCACTGGTATGCGTGATCAGGTGATGGAGCGTGGTCTTTTTGCCGGCGTTTCCTTTGTACCCAGGCAGGTATGTGCCAATTGGTGCAGTGAGGGACAGTGTGCCCTCATCAACAAGTTTGAGAACCACAAGGGAGGTTATCCATTTAGAAATGGATCCGAGTTGGTATCGTGTACTAATACTTGTATGGATGCTGTCTTCAATGTTCTCATAACCGTAGGTATTCAAAGATAGCAATGTGTCGCCCTTTGCAACGAGCAAGGTGCCATTAAACTGCGTTTTTTCAGCAAAGCCATTCATAATCGTCTGGTAGCCTTGCCCCGTTGAAGGTTGGCATCCCATTAGTAACGATATGAGCAGCATAAGGAGTACTAAAGGGAGCGTTTGAGCAGACATTAGAACGCGCAATACGACGTGATCTTGATTCATAGAGGCCAGCATATGGGCTTTAAAAGATGCCTTACAGTATTGTAGAGACAAAAGTACCTATGTGGATTACGGGCAGAAGAGCGATAGTTTCGTGCTTGAGCGCGGTATCATTAAAATGAAGACCGACATAGAACTCTTGGTGCAAAGTCTTCGTTGGTTTAAGAAACTGATATAGATTGTAAGCAAATAGAAGCAGTAATGAATCCTTTTATGACCGTAGTCAGCTCAATGAGGTATTTTTTAGTATTGTTATTTCTAGGAATTAGTCCGCGTGTTCAGGCGCAGGATTTTGCGCTTGATCTCAATGTACTGAAATCCCCGGCTCCTCTTTTGATGTACCAGCCGTGGCCCAGGGCAGCAAGAAAAAGCGCCGGCGCAGCCATTGCACTGGAATGGCTTTTTCCAACAGCCGGTCATCTGTACGCCGGTAACTGGAAACAGGGCGTTTTACCCAATGTGGCGCGTATTGGCGGATTGGTCATATTTGCAAAAGGGCTCGAAAAACAAGGTTCAGATGTGCAGACGCTGGGCTTGGTTGTGAGCCTTTCCGGTACAATCTGGGCCCTGGTAAGCGCCGGCCGAACGGCTAAGAAATACAATGAGGTGAAAGGGTTCAATATAGTTGTTAATCAACGCGGTATAGGTGCCCGGTTCATGCTTTGAGGTGGGCTCCTGTGAAATGGTGTCGATGGCTTGTAGTGTAAAGTACATTGTGATGTTAACCATGGCAGCTATCTCAATTAAACCGTTAACAAGGACATGCATAAAGGTAACATTACAGCAGAAAATCCTGAAAATGGAAGCGGTGGACAGTTAAGTCGTTTTCGTATTGTAGCCTGGACGCTTGGAGGGCTCATGTTGTTCGTGCCCTTGATCGCGATGCAGTTCACCGATGAGGTCAATTGGGATGCGGCTGATTTTGTCATCTTTGGTGTACTTATAGCCGGCGCTGGTCTTGTTTTTGAACTTGCATCGGGAAAGACAGGAAATGTAGCCTATAAAGCCGGCGCAGGGCTTGCGTTAGCAGCAGCATTCCTCATGATATGGATAAACGGTGCTGTAGGCATTATTGGGAATGAGAGCAACGATGCCAACTTGATGTATTTCGGCGTACTCGGTGTAGGCGTAATTGGTGTATTGATTTCACGCTTTAAGCCAAAAGGAATGGCCTATGCGCTGGTTGCTACTGGAGTTGCTCAAGGGTTGGTTTTTCTGATTGCATGGGTTGCCGGCTGGGGATTCACAGGGCCCATAACTTTATTCTTCCTGGCTTTTTGGCTCGGTGCTGCGAGACTCTTTCAGAAAGCAGCGCACGAGGAGAGTGCAAGCAGGAGCGTGTAGTCGCACAAATATGCAAAGAATGCAGATGTATGACCAGATAGCAGCTGAGCTCAGCCAAAAGGCCTCCGAGCTAACTGGGGATCAGCAGCACTGGATCGGGCTTGCCGGTAGTCCTGGGAGCGGCAAGAGCACGCTTGCCGCCGCATTGAAAGAACGGCTGGGCCCATGGCTGACCGTGATACCACTCGACGGATTTCATTACTCACGCAGTGAGTTAAGCAACATGGATGATCCAGAAGAGGCCTATGCTCGCAGAGGCGCACCGTTTACTTTCAATGCCGCAAAGTTTGTGGATACATTGATTAAAGCACGCAGCGAAGGACAGGGATCGTTTCCCAGCTTTGACCATAATGTTGGAGACCCAGTTGAAGACACGATTATATTGAGAAAGGAAGCGCAGATCGTACTTGTAGAGGGAAATTATCTACTCTTGGAAGACGTACCATGGTCGCGAATACAAAAGCTGGTTTTTGACGAGACATGGTATCTGGATGTGCCGCCGGCAGTGTGTAACCAGCGCGTATTCGACAGGCATGTACAAACCGGAATGACAGAAGAAGAGGCCCGATTTCGCGTTGAGAACAACGATAGCAAAAACGCTAAATTGATCTCGAAGCAGTCTCCCGGAAATGCAGATCGGATCCTATAATTATCTGGCTGTAACGTACGCCAGAATTTGTCGTAAAGCAGATCAAAATTAACTTTCCCGTTAAGATACGAACATGGTTTCATTGCTAAGCAAGCTACCTCGCCAGGCTTTTGAACTGAGTGCTTACACACTGAATGCGTTAACAGGTAATGTGTACCTTAGATTTTTGGGTTTGCGCACAGCTGCTGAAAGGGCATTTGAAGCCGGCGAAATCGTGGAAGCAGAACATCTTTCTAAAGAGTTGCTCCGGCTAGCAGATCAGTTTAATGAAGACTGGAATTATGGAAATGCAGTTCACCATGGTCATCTATTGCTAGGCCGTATATATTTGAAGAGACAGCACGTAGATTCAGCCGGCGAGCAACTATTATTGGCTGCTAATACGCCAGGATCTCCACAGTTGAGCTCCTTTGGTCCCAATATGTTGCTGGCCAAGGAATTTCTTTTATCTGGAGGAAAAGAGGAAGTTGTGCTTAGATATCTGGATGCGTGTAGTCGTTTCTGGGGCCAGGGTAATGATATAATTGGCGAAATGGCTACCACTCGCATTGAAGAATGGAAAGAAGCTATTGCTTCAGGCAAAATCCCTGAATTTGGGGCAAATCTTTATTATTAAATATCAACCGATTTACGCTATCACGCAAACTATGCTCATTCGGGAAGCTGCGATAGATGACTTCTCCTTCTTTAAAGAAATGTTGTACGAGGCCTTCTTTTGGGAAATCAGTGCAGCACGTCCAAATTACGAGGACTTTCAATATAATGCAGAGTTTTTGAAGCACATAAAGGATTGGGGACGGCATGATGATATGACTTTGATCGGTGAGTTGAGTGGGATGCGAATAGGTGCTGTGTGGTATAGAAAATGGACAGCGGAAAATCATTCATACGGATTTGTAAATGCACACACGCCAGAAATAGGCATAGCTGTTGCGAACAACAACAGGGGAGAAGGAGTCGGCAGGAAGTTGTTGCAAAGTATACTCAGAAAGGCGAGGCTGGCCGGCTTTCCTGCGATAAGTCTTTCGGTAAATCCGAGGAATTACGCCCGCAAGTTATATGAAAGCGAAGGGTTTAAATGCGTCGAAGACTCTGATGCGTCCATAACGATGATCTGCAAATTGTAGGTATCTAACAAATACCTTAAATTCTGAATAATAGCTTTCGAACAGAGGTAGCATACTTTTCTTCACCCTGAGGTTCTACCAAGGGTTATTGTCCTGGATTTGTTGCAAAAAAATTGAAAGGGAAATCTTTGTGATATCCAACACCAGACGTCTGCAATTCCTTGCGCTCATTCTTTTCTCGTACACAGTTCAACCTTCTGTAGCCCATGCTCAGCATACGTATGTGCTTGGGTTAAACAATGAGAATAAAAATCAGCAGCTGATTTCTCCCATCCTGCTTTCCAGCTTGAATACTTTGGTACCTGTGATAGGCAGATACTTTATGCTCGCAAACGATAACGATGCCCTTGGCGTAGGGTTGATGCTTTATGGCTTTGGTGTAGGTCCGGGCACAGGCTTTCTGGTCACCGAGCGCCCCCAATGGATTTATGCAGGGTTGGCGTTTAGAGCGGTTGGCCTGGCCATGGTTTATGGAGGTGCTGACGCCATACTTACTGATTCGGCAAAATTATCCAGCGGTGCCTGGATTCTGACTATTGTGGGGACTGCCATAACCGCCGGCAGCATATACACCGACTTTTTTTGGGTAGATCGTCTGCAAAAGGGTGGATTGATACCCGATTCGAGGTGGCCGAAGTTAGGTGTTATGCCCCTTATGGGTTTTGGTAGATGGGGTTCAGGGTTTCTACTTAGCGTTGCGTTTTAATACGTATAGCATGTCATTAAGCACAAATAGCGCTGAGCTACCACAAACTCTTTTATCGCCGGCTCACTGAGCTTTCCGTTTATTCCAAGGAGACCTATGTCTTGCGTGGGTGTTGCAATCAGTTCACGGGGACTCTATTCAATAGTAACCTTAAGAATTAGATTGAAAGATGCTGAGAATATATATCGTAGTTTTTTCCTTAGGATTGGTGCTTGCAACGCCGGCACGTGCACAATTTGAACTGGATGTAGAGACGGGGGCTGTATTTAGCGGGTATAACAATGTCAGCATTCCTGGCGATTCCGGTACTAGATTCTCATTTTCCGAAGAACTCGATGCCGATCCGTCTGCATTTTATAGAATTCGGGTGTTTTATCATTTCAACAGACGCCATCATCTCGGGGCCTTGTTTGCTCCGCTGACCTTAACATCAACAGGTAACTTAAACCGCGACCTGCTCTTTGAGGACGTCACGTTCCCCGCCGGCGCACCGCTCGAAGGGACGTATCAATTTAACTCCTATCGTCTCGTTTATCGCTACGATTTCTTGCGTAATGAAAAGCTTGAAATCGGTGTTGGGTTTACTGCCAAAATTCGCGATGCGAAGATTGCCGTTCAGAGTAATGGCGAGGTTTCAGAGAAAACCAATGTAGGGTTTGTGCCTATTGTACATTTCAGGCTTTACTGGCATTTTGCAGATAAACTGGGATTACTCGTTGATGGAGATGCGCTTGCCGCGCCACAGGGGCGTGCTGAAGACGTGCTCGCAGCACTCACTTTTAGTGCTACGGATCAACTTGATATCAAACTTGGCTACCGCATATTGGAAGGCGGCGCGGATAACGATGAGGTATATAACTTTACACTGGTGAACTATGCGTCTGTGGGCTTGATTCTGCAGCTATGAATAGAGTAAGTGTCGTTCAGGAAGAAGTGAAGAACCCGTCTAAAGCGCCTCGTTTAATGCGTCTGAATACATTATTATTAGTCTGGAATCTCTATAGCGCCACTTAACAACAGGAAGCATGCCATCAACAACTGTACTGACACTTGATGAGATAAAGAGTCTTGTTGATATCGGGCGCCTAATTGAGGAAATCGAAACTGGGTTTGTGCTCTATTCCGAAGGGCAAGCCAAAGTCCCGCCTGTAGGCTTTCTGCACTTCGAGGAGCCGCCCGGGGATGTGCATATCAAGTATGGGTACCTTACTGGTGATACGTGCTACGTGTTGAAGGTGGCTTCAGCATTTTATGAAAACACTGCATTGGGTTTGCCGGCCAATGATGGTTTGGTACTGGTGTTTAATCAGAAAACAGGTAGCACAGAATTCATCTTGCTAGACGAAGGCTGGCTAACAGACATGCGATGGCTGCTGCCGGCGCTGTTGTTGCAAAACATTTGGCTCCTGCACAAATTTCTTCTATTGGGATTGTTGATACGGGCGTACAGGCAAAACTTCAGTTAGAATTACTTCGGGATGTTGTGGACTGCAATCGCTGTCTGGTTTGGGGCCGAAATGCTGCCAGGGTGCAGCACATGGTTGATGCATTATACGCCACGCCTTCCATTCGCGAATGGGGCGTTGAGATCAGTATTGCTGGCAACCTGGAAGCGCTGGTTTCGCAATGTAATCTTATCGTGACCACAACCTCTAACTTGCAAAATGCATTTCGCGTCCTTTTTGCCCATATCTGCGTTCCTTTTTGCGCCCGATGCGCTGCATCGAACACAAAAAGCGCCTTGATCTGAACAAATGCCATCGAATGCTCTTTTCCCTGCTAATTGTCCACACACCCTGGTACTCTGACAAGTTTTAAAAGTCATGTAACTGTGATTCGAGAGATTCTTCGACAGGCTCAGGATGACGGCCACTTTATCCGATTTTATAAACTTGTCAAAGAGCCAGGAAAGAAGTTGTTTTTTTGAACAGGTGTACATCGTATGTACACTTGTTTTTGAAATGGAATGTTTTGGTTTGTTGGGTCTATTTACTCGAAATCTGCCAAATAGAGCAGTTGAAGGCGATTAGTAGCCAATTAACGTACGTGGCACAGGTCTTGTAATTCTAACAAATACATTTATGATTAGCCTGGTTATAGATCGTTTGTTGAACTGATTTGACAGGTTGAGATAGCCGGCATTTGCCTGATTACGGTGACCTTATTGCATACAAAACATCTGTGAGATTGGAAAGCTTACATCGAGTTGACACCAAGTAGCTAGGCAACTGACGCAGAACCACACACATCTCTTTCGTTGATCAATCTAATAGTACTGGATCAACTCAATATAGAAGTGTAATTGCTGGATAAATGTGCAAAGATCTGTAGGAAGAACGCATACTTAACTTCTACATCGCAGTATGATACGCCATTCAAAAAATTGTGCATCAGTTGGGTTTTGTTTTATTGGAATTTCCACGACATGTACGTGCTGTTTATCTACTTTGACACTTCGCAGGCTTGTGCAGCAGTGCTGCGTGCCCATCTTGATATGTTTTTGTCTGACTTCTTGCGATTCTGGTGCGATGTCCTCAGCACCTGTCACTTCGGTTGAAGACGTTGAAAAAGACGCCATGCCTTGTGTCACCGAGTCTGGTTCAGTGGTCGAAAAGAGATTGTTATGGCTGGCACCAGCATATACGAGAACGGTATTTGTCCATTTTAAAGACGAACAGCAGAAAGTATTTCTTGAAGATGGCTTTGACTATAAGATTGTCCTTCCCGATACGGCCTTGACGCACCGGCTGGATATTTGGGGTGGTGGTAATCTCTGTATCATTGGTGGTGCTTTTAAGCTCAAGGGGTATGATGACACAAATACCAATAAGGCGGCTCTGGCTTTCTGGTATGGGAATAGTGATCGTGTTGATACACGTACCATTCATGTTGAAGGTTTACTATTCGACATGGCAGAGGCCCGCGATCGCGATGCGTTGGCTTTAAACGATGAAAATGCCATCTTTCAGGTTCA
Source organism: Rhodothermales bacterium (assembly GCA_045106435.1). Lineage (GTDB taxonomy): Bacteria > Bacteroidota > Rhodothermia > Rhodothermales > JAHQVL01 > JBCCIM01. The sequence goes on along the minus strand of JBGCEN010000561.1, from coordinate 4,585 downwards.
AAACGTTCGGTTTGAAAATATAAACGGTGATCACCTGGGATTACATCCGGATGCCATCGAAAACTGGGGTGGGGCCAAGGAGGTGAGGATTTACAAGTCTACGGTTATCACCGATCATCAGGGTTTTTTACTCAGCCCGTTGCAACCCACCCAAACAGACCCCCTAGAATACGTAGACATCCAGAAAGTAGATTTTCGACGAAATGATGGGCAATATGGAAGTTATCCAGATCACAAATGTCCGATCTATCTGTGGCTGGTTCACTATCAACAAGAAAGTTGTATGACGTATACGCGCGGGGCCTTTTTAAGCGACGTGTATGCAAAGCACGCGGATAGCTGCTGGGATTTCGGCATGAACGATGCGATGCCTAACACCATACAACCACTAGGCTGTTTGGCAGAAGTAAACGAGCGAGGTGACGAGATGTCCTGGCCGCAATTTGGTTTTACTGGGGTAATGAAACAGGGGACACCACCTGGCGGTGAGTATGTCCCGGAAGGTGTGGCAGGTATTGGTTATGAATCCCCCGGATATACCTCCGGACGCTCGAGGGCGCGCTGATATTATGCCTTTTCATTAAAATATGACGCCGCTATTTTTCTGAAAGAAATCTCATGTATGGTACGTGCAACCAAGTTGTAGGAAATACGAATCATTGAGCCTGTTAATTGTATATTCTTTAGCTATTATCCATCCATAAAGAAGAAGGCTCTTATATGTTTACATTTGGTCGGTACGCACTGCTGGTATGCTCGGTATTAATTGGTGTTAGTCAAATAGCCCTGCCTCATTCAGAAGATGCTCCTTCTCCAGACAGAGATGCCATTCTCAAAACGATTGAACATTTCTACATCGGTGATCATACAGGCAGTCTGGAGCACAAGCAAAAGTCACTACATCCCGAAGGTGCCTATCGATATGTTGACGAGGCCGGCCAGTACCAGGAAAGTCAATTCAGACTGGTTGAAAGCAAGGGCGATACATTGTACAAAGAAGAACTGCTAAGCATAGAGATCTACGAGACGGTCGCATTGGCACGACTAAGGCTCGATAATGTCCGCAGAGAGGAAGCAGAGTACAAACTCATGACACTACACAAGACAGAGGCCGGCTGGTTGATTACAGGCATTTCCTGGGGATGGGGCATCACACAATAGTCGCACCCATTTAATCTTCCTTCTTAATCCTGGCCGACGAATGTCACTTGAAGCACACTATTCTACCGCAGGGCTTCTTGCTCGCATCGAGCAAGCAATTACCGAAGCCGGCTTGCGTACAGACGCTATAGATGTAGAAACGCTCGCATCCGTTGATGAATTTCACATCGGTGGAAGAGAGGCAACGGCAGCATTGGTAGATCAACTGGAATTGTCAGAACGTGACTATGTGCTTGATATTGGGTGTGGGCTTGGTGGGACCGCACGTTTTGTGGCATCTGAGTATGGATGTAAGGTGACAGGCATTGACCTGACCTCAGAATTTGTTGATACAGGCAATGAACTGTGCCGGTGGGTCGGACTGGAAAATCAGATATCGCTTGTACAAGGCAATGCTCTGGCTTTACCGTTTGAAGCCGAGCAGTTCGACAGTGCAACAATGATTCATGTTGGGATGAACATCGAAGATAAAAGTATGCTGTTTCAGCAGATCTACGATGTACTGCGACCTGGTGCCCAGTTTGCCGTTTATGATATCATGTCGATGACGAAAGGCGCGTTGGCATACCCGCTCCCATGGGCGAGTACCCCGGGAATGAGCCATTTGTCGAGCCGAATTGCGTATAAAAGCGCTTTAAAGAAAGCGGGTTTTGAGATGCACGCAGAAAGAGATCGAGGTGCTTTTGCCGTTGACTTCTACAAGCGCATGAAGGCAAGAATGGACACTGTAGATGCCACCCCTGCACTGGGATTGCACTTATTAATGGGTGAGGAGACAAAACACAAAGTAGGCAACATGATCGCCGGCATTCAAGCTGGGCTTATCGCTCCAGTTGAAATAGTAGTGGGTAAGTCTCTGAAGGTCAGTAAGTCGGTTGGTCGGTAAGTCTGTGAGTCGATTCGGCCTGACTTATCGACTCACAGACTTTCAGACCTACCGACTCCCAACAACAGCGAGTAGCTTTCCGTTGGGGCTTACTGCGAGCCTGGTGCCGCCGTTGATCTCGAGTACTGCCATTAATTGCCAGTCGGAATCTTCGCCAGGATGAAAAGAGAAAAGTTGATTGTCAGAGATCATGAGGATTTTACCATCAGGCGTCCAGCAAAAGTATCTGCTACCATCGAGTGCTTGAACGATTGTGGATGATTCCTGAGTAGCCCAGTCGAATCGTTTTATCTCAGCGGCTGCCTCACCTTTCTTGATAATATAAGAAGAGGCTGCTTCTCCTGGGATTTGTTGAAGCGATTCAACCCTGCCAACATCGAGTATGGTTGTGTCTCCAGTCACGGCATTTAGCAACTGCAGCGTGTTGGTTTCTCCGAGACGCCAAAACAATACATGATTATCACCGGCCCAGGTGAAATAGGCAACCGCATTTACATCTGTTATGGGAGCCGGTGCAGCGGATCCATCAACGGTATACCGCCATAATTCCTGGAATGCAGAGGAATCCGTATGCACCATCGATATTTGTGTATCATTTGTGCCTGGGATCGGCGTAGGAGAGTATTTGTCTGCGTCTGTAAACGTAACCTGTGAAATTGTAGCAGTGGCTATATCAAACAAGTGGGCATTGTATCGGCCGGCTCTGTCAGAAGTGAAAAAGAGCTGTTCACTGTCTGCTGTGAAAGCCGGTTGGTTGTCGTAGTCGTTCCTGTCTGTTACGCGAGTGACAAGTTGTACATCATTATCTGAGATTTCGTATAACCAGATATCGGGTGAAGGAGCAGGGGGGCTGGTAGGTTCTGGTGCTTCTTGTTGACAGCCTGCTGTTAAAAGCAAGGCAGACAATAGGTAGGTTGCAGCGAGTAAAAACTTCATAGATTTCATTTTGCGCAAGGCGGTAGTGGTATCTTCAGTTGCAGACAAGTAATTTTATAAGTGAATATATATCCTCAAGGCCGAAATTCTTATTCTAGGGAAGAAGATTATTTAGATTTACAAAGTCTCAAGCAATGAAAGTAAAGAATTTAAGCATACTGTTTTGTGTAGTATTGTTTGGATGTAGCAGTACGCAACCGGCGCAAGTCAATCAGCCTTGCGTGAAGTACGGAATTATTACAGGAGATATCCTAGACGCAAAAGATGTAGACATTCCGCCGAAGATGGCAGGAGGATTGGTTGGTTTCCATCAGCGACTAACTTTTCCAAGATCTGCATTAAAGGCGGGCGTAAAAGGTGTAGTTATGCTTGAGTTTATTGTAGACGAAACGGGATGTGTTGTGAACCCATTGGTAACAAGTGATACAGATGAGCGGCTCAACAAAGAAGCATTGCGTGTACTTAAATTGGTCAGTTTTGAGCCGGGTCAGTTAGATGACTCCAATATCGCTGTGAAAATGACTTTGCCCGTGAGTTTTCGGTTATAAGCATCGCTTGCAGAAATTTAATAAAAACATATACCCTGTATGCAGATTCTGCAGTTGTTTCTGCAGTTGTTAACCTCTTCGATTATTTCTGTGCTTTTGGTTCGGCCTGGGATTGCCCAAGAATCTGTACACCAAAAGATGCAGAAAATACGTTAAGGCGTGGCCGAGCTTTTTATTTATAACTCATATCAATATGGACGCAAGTTTTTGGTTTGGTAAGTGGGAGAGAAATGAAATCGGCTTCCATCAGCCGGCACCGAACCCGATGTTAGTGAATAATTTCGAGGCGTTGTCGCTGAACAAAGGGGATCGCGTGTTTATTCCTTTATGCGGTAAAACTCATGATATTGGATGGCTGCTTTCAAAGGGCTTTCGCGTGGCCGGCGTTGAATTGAGCCAGGTTGCTATTGAACAGCTCTTCACATCTTTGAGTGTGACGCCAGAAATTTCTAAGCTAGATACATTATTACATTACAGCGCGCCGAATATCGATATTTTTGTAGGCGATGTCTTCGCTTTGTCAGGCGAAATACTTGGCCCTGTTGACGCCATTTATGACCGGGCTGCACTCGTGGCTTTGCCGAAAGAAATGCGAATGCAATACACGCCGCTGCTCACAAACATAACCAACACGGCATCTCAGTTGGTAGTAATCTATGCCTACGACCAGGATGTGGTGCCGGGGCCGCCGTTTTCGATTACTACTGATGAATTAACCCAGCACTACAAAACAATCTATGATCTAAAACTCCTTTCAAGTGAAGCGGCGCCCAATGGTATGAAAGGACTGTGCCCGGCCACGGAGTCTGTGTGGTTGTTGACGAAAAAATAGGGAGTCGCATGAAGAGACAATATGACGCCGAGTTTATCAAATCATATTACGATGAATATGGCAAACGGGAATGGGATCGTTGGGATGTAAGCGTGGTGGAAGAGGTTAAGTTTGCTGTTCATCTGCATTACCTGCAGACCCGCCTGAAATCGCAAGATCGCATTTTAGAAATTGGCGCCGGCGCCGGCCGATTTACTAAAGAGTTGGCACAAATTACCAACC
>JBGCEN010000560.1:0-10412 GCA_045106435.1 Rhodothermales bacterium | reverse complement strand
CAAGCATATGATTCTGAACGTATGTGAAGCATATTTTTGAAATGAAATGCCTGAGATAGCCTTAAACAATCGATAAATACCAGATACTTCACTACGTTCAGCATGACAAACAGGAAGCCGCACAGCTTGCGTTAATTACTGTAGTGTATTGGGTCGCGATGCGGTTATCCTAGAGTCCGGGAATCGAAGTGAAAAATGCCAGGTAACACACTGAAAAGCCGGCCGGCTACCCACTGAACTCTAACCACCACCAACTCTTTCCATCTCGCTATAGTCCAGGCATATCGCGCATAGACAAACGGTATTGATTTTCCTTGCACTGAGGCTGAAATTGAGAGGGCATTTATCTGCCTGCAAGCAAATAGGTATCTACCCTCATTTTTCAACGACTCAAATCCCCGGCATACACGCAGGGCTTTTCTGGAGAGAGCAACTATGAATAGCGAAAGCAAGTGCCCATTCACGGGCGGTGCGACCACAAAGGTTGGCACAAGAACAGATCGAGACTGGTGGCCGAACCAGTTGAACCTGAAGATCTTACATCAGCATTCCTCCCTGTCTGATCCAATGGACAAGACGTTTAGCTATGCTGAAGCGTTTAAAAGCCTCGACCTGGAGGCTGTGAAAAGCGATCTTGTTGCATTGATGACTGATTCTCAAGATTGGTGGCCGGCAGATTACGGGCACTATGGTCCCCTCTTCATCCGCATGGCGTGGCATAGCGCCGGCACCTACCGTACGGGTGATGGCCGCGGTGGTGCATCCGCTGGCACGCAACGGTTTGCGCCGCTGAATAGCTGGCCCGATAATGCAAACCTCGACAAAGCACGCCGGCTACTTTGGCCGATCAAACAGAAGTATGGCCGGAAAATCTCCTGGGCCGATTTGATGGTCCTCGCCGGCAACTGTGCCCTGGAGTCTATGGGCTTTAAGACATTTGGTTTTGGTGGCGGGCGCGCAGATGTTTGGGAGCCTGAGGAAGATATTTACTGGGGGGCAGAAGATACATGGCTTGGTGACAAGCGCTATAGCGGCGACAGAGAACTGGAAAATCCGCTTGCTGCCGTTCAGATGGGGCTTATCTACGTGAACCCTGAAGGGCCAAATGGCAATCCGGATCCGCTTGCGGCTGCCAGAGATATTCGCGAGACATTTGCGCGGATGGCGATGAATGATGAGGAGACCGTTGCGCTCATTGCAGGCGGACACTCTTTTGGTAAAACCCATGGCGCCGGCGATGCTGCGCTTGTTGGTGCTGAGCCTGAAGGGGCTGGCATTATGGAACAGGGCCTTGGCTGGAAAAACAGCTTCGGCAGTGGCATAGGCGGCGACACAATCACCAGTGGTTTGGAAGGCGCATGGACACCAACACCTATTACCTGGGATAACAGCTTCTTTGAAACCCTCTTCGCGTATGACTGGGAATTGACAAAGAGTCCTGCCGGCGCACACCAGTGGGTGCCGAAAGATGGGGCTGCAACTGATGCTGTGCCAGATGCGCATGATGCGACCAAAACGCATGCACCAGTAATGTTGACAACAGATCTGGCTTTACGCATGGATCCGCTCTATGAGTCAGTTTCCAGGCGCTTTTACGAAAACCCTGATGCATTCGCAGACGCTTTTGCAAGGGCATGGTACAAGCTGACGCATCGTGATATGGGTCCCCGTTCTCGTTATCTCGGTTCGCTTGTGCCCGAAGAAGAGCTCTTGTGGCAAGATCCTGTTCCAGAAGCTACCAGTGAATTGATTGGCGATCAGGATATTGCTGCACTGAAAGGCAAGATTCTAGCTTCAGGACTCTCCGTCTCTCAGCTTGTCTCGACGGCCTGGGCTTCTGCCTCGACCTTCCGCGGCTCAGATAAAAGAGGTGGAGCAAACGGCGCGCGTATTCGTCTTGCACCGCAGAAAGACTGGGAAGTGAATCAGCCGGCACAATTGGCGACTGTGCTTCGTGCCTTGGAAGGTGTTCAGCAAGCGTTTAATAGCGAGCAGTCTGGCGGGAAAATGGTTTCGCTTGCTGATGTGATTGTTTTGGGTGGTTGCGTAGCCATCGAGCAAGCCGCGAAGAACGCAGGCCACGATGTAAGAGTGTCCTTTACCCCCGGGCGCACCGATGCATCGCAGGTGCAAACAGATGTAGCATCTTTTGCCGTGCTTGAGCCGGCTGCAGATGGCTTTCGCAACTATCTCAAAAAGAAATATGCTGTATCAGCAGAAGAACTGCTTGTAGACAAGGCGCAATTACTTACCCTAACCGGTCCGGAGATGACGGCGCTGATTGGTGGTATGCGCGTGTTGAATACAAACGTTGGGCAGGCGCAGCATGGCGTCTTTACCAATCGGCCTGAGACGCTTACGAACGATTTCTTTGTGAACCTGCTTGACATGGGTACGGTATGGAAAGCGACGTCGCCGGCTGAAGATGTATTCGAAGGATCAGACAGGAATACAGGCCAACTCAAATGGACGGCCACACGCATTGATCTGGTCTTTGGTTCGAATTCTCAGTTGCGGGCTATTGCGGAGGTCTATGCGTGCGATGATTCGCAGCAGGCGTTTGTGCGTGACTTCGTGGCAGCGTGGGAGAAGGTCATGAATCTTGATCGTTTTGATCTGACTTGATCCTGCAAACTGCGCCAGTCAAAGATGGCTGATAATTTGAAAAAAGCAGGACCTCCGGAGTTGAAAAGACTTCGCAGGTCCTGCTTTCTTGCGTAATGGATTGCAAGGAAGAACGATGGGTAAACTGAAAACTGCCGTATTATTCCCTTTCTCTTTAAAGATGAAAACATTAAACTTCGAACCTAAGCTCTGAGCGGATCTATTTTCCTTTTTGATGTAATTGACGAAAGTTGCTTTATTTTCTGAATAATTGTATATATTTGTCATAAACCCATCGAAAAGTAACATACTATACTTTTAGTTAGATATGGCATTATTTGCATATAATGGCAGATCTTTCTCTTGCCCCGTGGAGCTGTCGCTAAGTGTAATACAGGGTAAATGGAAGATCTTGATCTTGTGGCAGCTTAGAAACGATACATTGCGGTACAGCGAATTGAGAAAAACGCTACCCAAAATCACCCACAAGATGTTGTCTCAGCAGCTCAAGGAGCTTGAGGCGGATGGCATTGTTCACCGCGAGGTCTATCCGGTAGTCCCACCCAAAGTAGAATATTCCCTGACAACAGAAGGGATGACCCTTTTGCCGATGTTACAGGAGATGCAGCAATGGGGAGGGCGGTTCAAGCAAACGCATCATATCCAGATAAATCGGTGATGTATTCTCTGCCGGCCATCGGCTATAGAAGGCTGCTTCTCATAGTGTTGCTTTTGCAAGGGTGTAGTCTTTTCTCACCCCGTGAACCAGAGGACCCGATCGACGAAGCCGGCACCTTCTTCCAGCCCGATACCCCGGAGCAGGTGGTAGAAAACATCCAGGCTGCCATCGCAGAATTGAATACGCCCAATTACGGGCGCTCCATCGCTCTTAGCTTTGTATTTAGGCCAACCGCAGCGGCACTCGCGTTGGATCCTGCCATTTGGTCAAACTGGAGTCAAACCGAGGAGCAGCAGTACTTTGGTACCATGGCTTCTGCGGCCCAGTTTGGCGCTGGCCATGAACTGGAACTCAACGACCAGACCATCTCGATTATTTCGGAAGATCGATACGACCTGGACGCTTCTTACTCCCTGACGGTTAATCACAACCGCCCGGATTTACCCACGATGGTCCAGGGCCGGCTCATTTGGATTATCACCCAGGGAGAAGACGGCCTCTGGAGTCTGACGGAATGGACAGACCGCGAAGTTGGGGGCATGCCTTCATGGAGTACATTGAAGTCGGAGTTTGTGAAATAGAACAGTACGGCTGCACTGGGTAATTGGAAATTCTACATTCCAAATTTGTAATTCGAGACGGTATCCATTTGGACAAAGTCGAGCTATGGTAACCGACTCATCGCCGGCCAGTTTTGACTTTCCTTATAGGTTTGCTCAAGTTTAGCCGCGGCGCGATACTCCGAGAGATTCCACGAGCGCCAGTCTACTTCGGGATTGGCTTGCCAGGTTGAAACGATCAGATTGGTTAATTTTCTCTGCTCTGCCTCGGGCAGGTTGGGGAGTAGTTTCAAAAGAGTAGGGACGGCGTCAGCGCTCAAGGTTGATAAGTAGTGATGATCGAGTGTGGCACCATTGATTGCTCGGTTGATGTTGGTTCGGGCGATGAGTGCTTCGGGGTTGATAACGTGTAAACCTAATACAACAAATGCGCCGGCCAGTACAGATCCTCTTACAAAAAGAAGCGATTTGTCTCTTAAGGCGCTCCAGGTAAACCAGCCAAGGACAAAGGCCAGCCACACCATAAATGCGCTCGTATACAAACGTAGCTCCGTCAGGCCAAACGATTCGGTGTAAAGCCACATCCGTTGCGCAGCAGAAACGAGCATGACCAGTAGTAGCGCAATCTGAAAGCCCACCAGCATTCTGAATACGGCCTTCTGACTGTCGTTTTCCGGTTTGAAAAATCGCTTTACGGACAAGGTCATGGCGAGTGCAAGCGACGCAACAACAACGAGTTCGAAGAACCCTTTTCGTGCATAAGACGCCAGGGTAATACCGCTTGCGTCTGATAAAAAGCTTGTCCCTCCAAACAAATACCCAAGCTGCATGAAGACAAACGTTGCAAACATTAGATTAACAAGACCCAGTATAATGCCGGTCTCGAGCATCAATAATTCTGCACGTTTTTTATCAGCTGTTACGATCCATTTTTTACTTAGCACGCGGGTGACGATGGCCCGAAAGTAGGTGCCGGCGATAACTGTAAAAATGCCGATGATGAACACGCGGGTGGGAAGCGATATGATGTCGATGTCAAAGAAGCTGCCCATCAGCGTCCCAAAGCCGGCATCTGCTGAAGAGAGTAACAATCCAAAAATCAGCAGGCAAGGAAGAACAAGCAAAAGCCCACGTACAATGGATTTGGCCGTCTCTTTGTCAACCCCGGTTAAGAGTCTGTTCCATTCAACTTCTTTAAGTAAAAATCCAGGATAACTTAGCAAAGAAGAGATTCCTGTAGAAATAATCCCAGGAATACGCGAGGCCGTGTGTCCCAGCTTGTCTAGTTGCTTTGCCTGCATTGTCAGGCCGAATATGCTTGCAAGCCCAATGGTTGTTGCAAATTTGAGCATCCCGGCATCGCGCCATCCATAGGTAAGTGCGAGGAGGCAAAGCGGCAGCAGGAGCCACTGATCCAGTTGCTTGGGTACAGTATCCCATCGGTTGATAAGGAGCAGGCCGGCGGCGGTTAAGCCTGCAATCCATACGGTAGCGCCAAGCCCCCAGCTGGCGTCAAATAGTAAAGATTCTCCAGCAATACCCAGTGCAAGGGCGCACAGAAAAATCTCTAACCCGATTTGTGATTTCTTGATTGTCATGTGGATGGTTTCGTGTTTAATGTTGTCGATCTGAGCAATTTCTAGTACCAGGGAGGCTGTGTGGAAATGATATTCAAAGTACTTTATACTGCAAAGTAAGTAATTGTTGCAAAGTGAAATGGTTTTTCTTGTTTTTGTATATTGAGGCAGCCTTTAAACCAGCTTGAGCGGTTAAAAATTTATCTATGCGTCCAATTCCAGAAAGGAGTATTGCCACAAACACCCTGGTTATTGGTGGGGGTGCCGCCGGCCTGGCTGCAGCAGCGTGTTTGAGCCGGCGAAGAATTCCTCATATCCTGCTTGAAAAAGGACAATCGATTGGGAGTAGCTGGCTTAATCGCTATGATCGGTTGCATTTGCACACCCATGGCTTTTTCTCCTCTTTACCTTATCTCTCCTTTCCCCGGCATTTCCCTCGCTACCCTTCTCGATTACAGTTTGCTGAATACCTTGCCACTTATGCTGATGCGTTCCAGCTCAAGCCCCGGTTTGGTGAAGAGGTATCGTCTTTATTAAGGCAGCAACAGGGCTGGGTAGCTCAAACGCAAAACGTAGCTGTGTTGGCGAAGCATGTTGTAGTCGCCACCGGATATTCCCATAAGCCCCGTAGGCCTTCATGGCCCGGGGAGGAGACCTTTGCAGGCCAGATATTACACAGTTCGGCCTACGTGAATGGCGAGCAGTTTAAAGATAAGCGGGTGTTAGTAGTAGGGTTTGGAAATTCTGCCGGCGAAATCGCCATTGACCTGCACGAACACGGGGCGCAGGTAAGTATGGCTGTTCGGAATCCTGTGAACATTGTGCCGCGCGATCTCTTCGGCCTTTCAACGCACGTTATATCTGTTATGATGAGCCGGCTCCCCACCGAACTGGCTGATGCCTTGTCCAAAAATTTGCGTAATCTGGTTGTTGGAGACATGGCGCCATATGGACTGGAAAAGGCCAACATAGGTCCGATGACGATGATCAAGCGGGAAAACCGTGTACCGCTGCTTGATATTGGTACGGTTGGGTTGATTAAAACGGGTAAAATCGTGGTGCAAAAAGGGATTGATTATTTTGATGGCCGGCAAATCAAGTTTGTTGATGGTGTTCAAAAAGACTTCGATGCGGTTGTTTTAGCAACCGGCTATACCACCAACCTGACTTCTTTTCTTGAAAATGCAGATACGGTAACAGACGACCATGGCCGTGTGATAGGCGGAGGACATGAATCGGCCTTGCCCGGACTTTATTTCTGTGGATTACATAATGCGCCGGCTGGGTTAATCAGACAGATGGGCATCGATGCAAAACGCATAGCCAAATCGATAAGCAAAAAACCACGCAGCATTGCCAGGGTTACATCGCAAGATCAGCCGGCGATGCTGGCTGTTTAATTCTTTTTATTAAAGACTGGATTCTTGCACCCTTATCTTTTTTAAAGAAGGAGCGCAAAGTACAGGGTCAGTGTATTAACGATCCAGTCATTTTGACGGGAGGAAAGAAACTGATAACCGAGAACTGAATACTGATAACTGATATCTTAAATTATCGAACACTTCTTTATAGTTAGGTAACATCGGCCGATCTACTATAGACACTCAGATGGCATTAAATAATGAAAAAACGCAAATCAGTAGAGCAAAAGAGACTTTCTGATTCAGAAGCACGGAAAGCAGACTGGAAAAATTGGGGGCCGTATGTAAGTGATCGGGCATGGGGAACGGTGCGGGAAGACTATAGTGACGAAGGGGAACCCTGGCTTTATTTTCCACACGATCATGCGCGAAGCCGTGCTTTCAGGTGGAATGAAGACGGCATCGGTGGCTTTTGCAATCGGATGCAAAATGTCTGTCTTGCAGTTGGTTTGTGGAATGGCCGGGACCCTATCATAAAGGAGCGGTTTTTTGGTTTGAATGGGCATGAAGGCAATCATGCTGAAGACGTAAAGGAATATTACTTCTACCTGGATTCTACACCAACGCATTCGTATGCAAAAATGCTTTACAAATACCCCCAGGTAGCTTTTCCTTACGACGAGCTGGTTGAGGTAAACGGTAGGCTTGGTAAGAAAGACGGAGAGTATGAGCTAATTGATTCTTTGAATGACGCATTCGGACAGAATCGATATTTTGATATTTACATTGAGTATGCGAAGGCAGATGAGGAAGATATTCTTTGCCAAATTACTGCCATAAATCGGGCAGATGAGCCGGCTCCGCTGCACATCATGCCACATATCTGGTTCAGAAATACATGGTCATGGGGCCACAGTACTGAAAAGCCTTCTCTCGAGAACCAATCCACACGCCACAGTTCGTGTATTCATGCCAACCATAAGCATCTGGGTGATCGATGGTGGTATGCCCAGGGGGTGCGTGGGGGGCAGGTTGATAACGAAACGCCTGAACTCCTGTTTACAGAAAACGAAACGAATTCAGCCTATTTGTTTGGCACCGAAAATACTTCTGAGTTTGTTAAAGACGGCATCAACAACACCATTGTACACAAGGCAAAGGGTGAAACAAACAAGGCCGGCAAAGGGACCAAGGCAGCTGCGCACATCAGGACGATGATTGGCGCCGGCGATTCTTACACCGTACAGGTTCGTTTTACCAAAGAGCGCCTGAAAACACCTTTTGAAGACTTCGATTCGATTCTTGAAACGCGCGTTGACGAAGCAAATGCTTTTTATCATGAAGTGCAAAATCCAGAGCTAAACGAAGACGAGCAGCGTGTACAGCGGCAGGCGTTTGCTGGTTTGATGTGGAGCAAGCAGTTTTATCATTACAGTCTGGAAAAATGGCTGGAAGGTGATAAAAAAGGGCCAAAGCCTCCTGAATCAAGAAAAGAAGGCCGTAACAACGAATGGCGGCATCTTTACAATCTGGATGTCATCTCGATGCCGGATAAGTGGGAATATCCCTGGTATGCAGCATGGGATCTCGCATTTCACATGATACCTGTTGCAATGATTGACCCGGAATGGGCCAAGCGGCAGCTTATACTGATGACGCGGGAGTGGTATATGCACCCGAACGGACAATTGCCGGCTTACGAGTGGGCTTTCGGTGATGTGAATCCTCCTGTTCATGCCTGGGCTGCATGGCGCATTTACAAAATCACAGAAAAGCAGACGGGGCATGCAGATACGATCTTTCTTGAAAAGATCTTTCACAAAATGCTGCTTAATTTTACCTGGTGGATTAATCGGAAAGACAAAAGCGGCAACAATATTTTCCAGGGCGGTTTTCTTGGCCTTGATAACATCGGTGTATTTGACCGTAGCTCGCCTTTGCCTTCCGGTGGATACCTGGAGCAGGCTGATGGTACGGCATGGATGGGGATGTTTTGCCTGAATATGCTAACGATCGCGCTGGAACTGGCGAAAACCAAGCCGGCTTATGAAGATGTAGCGACCAAGTTTTTTGAACACTTTGTCTACATCGCCAATGCCATCAATGCACAGTATGAGGAGAATGGATTATGGCATGAAGAAAACGGTTTTTATTACGATGCCTTGCATACACCCAACGGCGAGCATATTCCGTTGATGATTCATTCATTTGTGGGATTAATTCCCCTGTTTGCTGTAGAAACGATCGAACCAGAGGTGCTCGAGCGTTTGCCTCGCTTCAGGCAGCGTATGGAGTGGTTTATCAAGCATCGTTCACATTTGATGAAAAACCTTACGCTCCTCAATCCGCACGAGAATGAAGGACGTTGCCTGCTTTCTTTAGTGAATGAAACGCAGTTGCGCCGGATCATGGAGCGCATGTTGGATCCTGAGCAGTTTCTTTCTGAATATGGCTTGCGCGGCTTATCGAAAGAGCATGAGGACAATCCGTTTTTCATCAACATAGACGGGAATGTGCATTCTGTGGAGTATGAGCCGGCAGAATCGAAGACGCATTTGTTTGGTGGCAACTCAAATTGGCGCGGGCCAATCTGGTATCCGGTGAACTATTTGATGATCGAGTCGCTGCAGAAATTTGATTTTTATTATGGCAAAGACCTGAAGGTTGAAATGCCGGCGGGTTCAGGGGATTATAAATGCTTGTGGGATGTAGCGTCTGAATTGTCACAACGTTTGATCAATGTTTTCCTGCGTGATGAAGCCACAGGTAAAAGGCCATTCTATGGTGATGTGGATTATTTTCAGAACGACCCGCACTGGAGAGACCATGTGCTTTTTTACGAATATTTCCACGGAGACAACGGCAGGGGTATCGGCGCAAGTCACCAGACAGGCTGGACCGCGCTCGTTGCAAAGCTGATCCAGCAAGCCGGCGGCATCAGTACCCGTGCTGAAACCGAAGAGATGGAGGAAAGCGCTGCGTAGGCTCTATGCTAGGCTTTATCCATTTTGAACAAAAATTTTGCGCGGGGGCTTTTATCGAAGCGTTTAGCCAGGGACTGAGGCCGGTGCCTTACGAATGAATGCTGTGCTATAACGTCCCTGGGTGCGGATTTGTGTGGAGGCGATAAAAGTGTGCATTTATTTGGCGGGTGCCCTTTTGTGTGCTTTTTGGCCGCGCAAAAAGCACGAACACTGCAATGAAGGGTACTTTTGCGTGTTTGTTCTTTTTGCGCGGCCAAAAAGAACCAAAAAGGCCGCCCATCAAATAAATGCACGCTTTTATCCCCAATCGCGCATTCCATACCCAGGGCCTGTTAAACCTGGGATATCTTTTTGAACGCCAGCCATAAGACCCTGGCTAAACGCTTCGGTAAAAGCCACCGCACAACGCCACGCATTTGATGGGATATCCCATGCACATCTTAGCTCGACTTTGTCCTTTTGGACAAAGTCTCGAATATCGAACACCGATCAAGGAATGTCCAATTTTGAAGGGTTTTTAAGCGCTATCTCGATGTTAGCCATACCTTTTGAGTCTTCGCCGTTTAATTTATCCAGGTCTGGTTGGTAAACCGAGACGTATAAATAATCGAAAAAGACCTTGGTGGCGCTAAAAAGAGGCTTTGACA
>JBGCEN010000559.1:0-8783 GCA_045106435.1 Rhodothermales bacterium | reverse complement strand
GAGATTTTGAGTGATTTTGAATACGACTTTTTGAGCGCATAGCAGCGTTACGTGTGACACGAGGGCGCAGCCCGACTGATGCAAATAAAAAAGCGGATTCAAAAGCACCAAAAGATCGCTCGCTCAATGTGAAGATTAAATCTCAACAGTTTCTAAAAACTCGAAGTAGCGCAATTACAAACGCTCCTCTTTTCAAGGAGGGTAATCCTGAATAAAATTCAAGACGGGGTGGTCAATAAAGGTTTTGCACGTTGCTCAGAAGATAACCACCTCGCCTACCGGCACTCCTCTTTGAAAAGGAGAAGAATCCGATTGGTTGGCAATACCTTGATTTTTCTGAACAACCCTAAACATTGAACCCTAAACCCGGAACACAATAACTCATGATCACATCCGAATTACAAGGCGCTATTTACGGGGGTGAGCCGGAGAAAAGGCAAATTAGCAAAAGCAGTCCCCTTGAGGTGATCGAACCGCATCGGTACATATTGTGGCGCAGATTTGAATCAGCAGCTACAGTTGGAGAAATGTGCGCTTTCATCGGATTAAATCCATCCACAGCGACGGCTGAAAAGCTGGACAATACCGTATCCAGGTGTGAGTTTTACGCGCAGAACTGGGGGTATGCCGGCTTCATTATGCTCAACCTTTTCAGTTATCGTGCGACCTACCCGGAGGACATGTTAACCCATCAAGATCCTACCGGAGATCCGCATAATCTGGCGGCTATTCTTTGGGCGTCTCAAAATGCCGGCCGGGTTGTTTGTGCCTGGGGCAACGATGGTGCCCACAGAGAAAGGAGTAGTTTTGTCAAACAGCAATTGGAATCAAACAAAGTGGAGCTTTACTGCCTCAAGGTTAACAAAACACGAGAGCCTTTCCATCCGCTGTATGCTTCAAAAAAGCTGAAACCGCAGCGTTGGACAGATGAACTGATTCCAGGAAAGACCCTCGTATAGTTTTCACTGGGCGCAGGCCACCGCCTCAACCTCCACAAGCCAGTCAGGCGAAACCAGGCCGGCTACATAAACGGTAGTGATTGCAGGACGCACACCGTCGAGCAGTTCCTTGCGCACCTTCACCAATCCATCCATATCTTCACGCCGCACCAGGAAGAAAGACATCTTCACGATGTCTTTCAGTTCCATATCAGCTGCTTTTAATACAGATTCAAGATTCGCGAGTGCTTGTTTGCATTGGCCTTCAAAACCGGACGCCAAATGCCCTTCAGGAGCAACTCCTATTTGCCCTGAAATATATAAGGTTCTACTGCCGGCTGGCGTTTCAACACCGTGCGCATATATACCGTGGTAGGGTTCTGCCACGGGAAAAGGATCATGTCTTTTTGATATCGCCATGGAAATATTAAGTGGGTTATTGATGGCATTGAACGTTCAGTACTTACCCTGATTTTTTTGTTCGTGCTGAATATCTTTCAGTTGTACATTCGATTGGATCTGGAAATTATCAGCCATGGAGTAACCCTGGAATCACTTTGCGAGTAAGCAGTACTTAGTTTATCAGTACGCAGTTTTCAGCAAGGTACATGTGTTACTGTAAACTGAATACCGATAATTGAGTACTGAAAACCAATCCCACCTGCACATGAAATGGATAAGGCGAATCGGCATTTCGCTAAGCGTAGTTCTGGTAGTTCTTCTGATTGGCGTTTATTTCTTTCTGCACAACATGAACTTTGCAGAATCAGAAGAAGCCATTGCTAAAGCTTTTCAGGGAATCCCCTATGAACTGCAAACCGATGTTGTTCAATTTGATGGGCAACCTATTCAGTATGCAGAAATTGGCCATCCGGAGAAACCTGTTGTGCTATTTGTCCATGGATCTCCGGGGATGTGGGATAACTTTCTAATGGAGATGTCGAGCCCGGAGTTACTCGACTATGCACGCGTGATTTCGGTTACCCGGCCGGGCTATGGAGCATCAGGCAGTGGAGTATACGAACCTTCGCTTGAAAAACAGGCAGCTGCCATGCTGCATGTACTGAAACTCAGAAGCCCCGACAAGCCGGCTGTGCTCGTTGGCCATTCCTTTGGCGGCCCCGTGATAGCCCGTATGGCCATGGACGCGCCGGCGCAAGTTGCCGGCCTCGTGCTGGCCGCTGCTTCCATCGATCCAGTCCTGGAGGAAACACTGTGGTTTCAGATCCCCGCCTCGGTCCCTCCCCTTACGTGGTTATTACCAGATGACCTCCTTGTCTGTAATCTGGAGATCCTCGCCTTAAAAGATGAGCTTGAAAAGATGCTTCCACTGTGGAAAGACATTCAAGTACCCGTCACGGTTATCCATGGCGATCAGGACAATCTGGTGCCAGTAGCAAATGCCGAGTTTGCAGAACGAATGTTGGTCAACGCACCTGTGCTAATGAAACGATTTCCATCCATGAATCACTTCGTGATCTGGACCCATCCCAAACTGGTGGTTGATTCGATTATAGAATTACTCGAACACGAGCCTGGATAATCTAAAAAAAGAGAGACAGGACGTATTGCGAAAGTCCTGTCTCTCTTTAATAAACATTACGATTGATACTCTGAAGCAAAGTCTGCTTCGTTCAACCCGACGATCCTGTAACTCAATTACTTCATCAAAAGCAGTTGCTGGGTGACAACATCTCCCGAGGCAACCAATCTAGCATAATAAACGCCGCTTGTGAGACCGGTTGCTTCAAAAATAGCCTGATGATTTCCAGAAGCCAATGTATTGTCAAGAAGCACGGCCACTTCGCGTCCCAACATATCGTACACCTTCAATTCCACATGGGCAGATTGGTTGAGCTCGAAGAAGATCGTAGTTTGTGGGTTGAAAGGATTTGGATAGCCGACCAATTCTTCGACAACTGAACCCGCTACATCTTCGTCAATAAACTCTATTGTGATGGATGCCGTTGGCCCTTTTGTGCCGGCGCGAAAATCTTCAGAATACGGCGTGGCAGAAACAACGTAGGTACCAGCTTTGAACGTGCGCCCCACATAATCTCCATAGATGTCACCAAAAAGGGCAAATGGCCATACATTTTCCAGACGATCTCTGTTTCTAAGCGCCATAGATATACTTCCTACCAGTTCGGTCACGTTGGCACGAATGGTCAGTTGGTTTTCTGTAATTCTCTCAGATTAATGATTGCACCATCTGGAATGGGATCGTATCCAGGAATCGCTACATCCTCCCGCGCATCGATGAGCGTAAAGCTAGTGACGGCAATACTCTCATCCGAGGTGAACTGTGCACTACTACAGAAGGATAGAACGGAAAAAAGGGCAAGCACAAACCAGCCGCACAGTACTTTGCGTGCAGATTGAAATGCTATAGGCATCATAATGTCGGGTAACTTTAACTTTGATAATCTATCCGAGGTCTAAACAGAGGGGCCTTTTGCAGATGTGCACTCAGTTTCATAAGCATAAGCATCACGACAAACATTTAGTATGTCAGTTTTACTCAAAAATAGGGATGGGCATACTCCATATGACGCGTTCAGCATATGGTTTTCCCCCATCTCACTGCGAGCGTATATTGCTAGCCGGCCTAAAGAAAGCTGAAGACGCTTAGAAACGCCCACCTTCCTCGAAGATATTTATCCCCTCATGTAAGCTCATCATAGTTGCTTCCGCTTTACTCTGAAAGGAGATGCCTTCATGCAAAATGGTAAAGGGACCTGTTACAGAGGAAGAAGGGAAGCAACGGACTATAATCCTTCTTTCTTCCCCTCTTCCTATCAATTTTTACCCGACAGAAGCGACTTGTCAGTATACTCAAAAAAGCTAAAAGGCTAATTTTCCGCCGGCTCAGTAACAGCTACGTCGCGGGTCCATCCTTCTGTTTCCAGCACAAGAGTTTCGATGACTACATCCCCGCGTTCCCTTGAACTGAAATGATCAAAGGCTTCGTACTCAGAGGGCCAGGATCGAAATACGTTAAACGCCATGACCAACTGGCCGGCTTCGTTGTAGAGTTCAATCGTGATGTCCTTACGAAAGTCTTTCAAAGACATCTCATTACCAAAACCGCCGCTAAACCGTAATACCAAATCAGCCCATTCCTCAAACGAGGTGTCATGCGTACGACCACGGGTCAATACAATCGAGGAATAATTGGTTGGCCCAGGTGATTTTCGAATACTGTTCGAGTCACCTCCTTCACGATGCTCAATGACCTCCGTCTCACGATGTAATCCGCTAACACTTGTCACACCCGGGATGTACCTCCCATCCCATTTTACACGAAATTTGAACTGCTTGTAAGGATCAACACGGTGGGTATTTACAGTGAACTGCTGTGCAACAGCTTGTTCAATGAACTGGGAAAAACCCAGGCCAAGTATGAGTAGACAAAAAATTAAACGAGTGACCACAATTACCTCTTGTTATTTCTTGATGGAGTTAAAGCGTTCTTGTTCATCATCACACATCGCCTTCTATACCTGGTCATTCCATACATTGTATGTTGAAAACAGGTTGTAAAAAAACAGGGCAAAATTATTATAATATATCATTGGAGCCCACTGAATGCCGGCGAGCTATTTTTTAATGCGCGATCGGCCATCAATGGTAATTGCCCATTTCACGTCACAGTATCTCTATAGCATCCATTGCAATACCGAAATCGTCAAGCGGAAGGTCTCCAAAGCGATCCAGATCTATATAACATTGTGCGTTAATGTGTAGATTATTAACTTGGTTCTCCTGTCTGCAATTCAACGCCCACTATGAACTACCCCGTAAGCACGATTAGCTGCTGCTTATTCCTGCTCCTCAGCTGTTTACCAGTTTCAGCCCAAGACTATTCCTTCGACACCTTCTCAATGGAGCAGGGATTGTCAGCCTTTGCTGTCACTGACATCATCCAGGATACGACCGGTTTTTTATGGATTGCTACTCTCGGGGGACTAAACAGGTATGATGGATATACTTTCGAGACGTATCATCATATTTCAGGCGATTCATCAACGCTTGCGAACAATTACATCAATACCAATGCACTCCTGACAGATGGTAACAATAACCTGTGGATAGGCACGCGTGGTGGACTAAGCCGGCTTGACCTTGCTACTGGGCTTTTCCATAACTACTATCACAGTCCTGATGACACAACCAGCCTGCCTGATAATGAGGTGCATCAACTCCTCAAAACCAATTCAGGTAAACTATGGGTGGGCACCTCGGGCGGACTGAGCCTCTACGACCCCGCCACTGACAGCTTTGCGCGTTACTTTAGTGACCCAGTGAGAAGCCTCGCAGAAGATGAATCCGGATATATATGGATTGGAACATATATAGGCCTTTACCGGCTTGATCCAGTTAGTGGCATACACACTTATTTGCCCATTAAAGATACCGTATGGAGTCTTTTTACAGACTCCAATAACCAGGTATGGGCCGGCGCTTCCGGAGGAATACTATACAAGATTGACCCTGCCACGAATCACATGGAGGCTATTGATCTGTTCTCCGGTCTTGAAACTACTGATTTGGGAGGTTTCATTATTGATATCTACGAAGATGAAGAAGGCCTGCTTTGGGTAGGCACTTGGAACGGTGGGCTTTTTATTCGCAAGAATGGCATATGGTCGAGGCTTATTCATGACCATGATGATCCTGATAGCCTGCCAGGCAACAGCATCTCATCATTTTTCAAAGACAGAACAGGCAAAATGTGGGTCGGCTCCTGGAGCGGTCTATCGTACGTGCGAAGCTTGAAAGCATTTGACCATCTGGACATGAAAGAGCTTCCTGTGCCTTTCTCTACGTCCGTAGATGTTACCCCGGATGGCAGTATATGGGTTGGCACACACAGCGGGGTTTGGGGTAAAATGCCAGGAAAAGCACCTGTTGTGATCAGTACTGAGCCGGGAGCTGATATCAATATATCCAACGGTATCGTCTCTTCTGTTCTATCTGATCAACAGGGCTTTATCTGGGTTGGCACGTCAGGTGGTGGCATCAACCGTATCAACACGCGCACGGGGGAAGTACAGCCATTCAAATACAGCCAGGCAGATCCATCTAATCTTCCCAGTAACCTGATCTACAAGATTTTCGAAGACAGCAAAGGTCGTATCTGGATCGGCACAGTGCAGGCAGGTCTTGGCCTCTGGCATGAAGAAACAGGAAAGTTTGCGGCGTATGATCTGGGCGGCAAGATTACCTCTAGCGAAGTCTGGACAATATATGAAGGCAAAGATGGACGCCTCTGGGCCGGCGGACTCGGCAGTGGCCTGCATGAAATAATTATTGAAGATGAATCGAGCTTTCCTCCCCGCCTTCGCTTTCGCCATTTCCAACAAACAGGCCCTGGTACAATTGCATCAAACGATGTAGTGACCATGCACCATGAAGCAGATGCGTTGTGGATTGGCACCATGGGAGGCGGCTTAAACAAAATGGACCTGCAGTCGGAAACGTTTACACATTATGACATAGATGACGGACTGCCACATAACAACGTTGGATGTATTCTGCCTGGAGATGATGGCTATCTTTGGATTAGCACAAACAGTGGTATATCCCGCTTCGACCCAGATAGAGAGGTCTTTACCAATTACACAAAATCAGATGGACTTGCCTCGGCTGTCTTTTTCCAGGATGGATGTGCCAAAGACACAGCAGGCAAGCTCTATTTCGCCAGCCTTGCCGGCGTTACGGTTTTTGACCCTGCACTCATAACCAACAATCCTTACGCTCCAACTGTATCGCTTACTGACGTACGTCTTTTTAACAAGCCACTAGCGATGGATTCCACGGCTGCCTACAAGCAGGTTATTACGCTACCATATAAAAGTAACTTTCTCTCTTTCGATTTTTCAGCACTGGATTTCAACATACCTGAAAAGAATCAATACGCCTACAAGCTTGTAGGGCTAGATCCAGACTGGGTTACTTCCGGATCACTGCGCAGCGCAAACTACCCAGGCCTGCAACCAGGCAATTATAAACTCATGGTTAAAGCCACAAACAACGATGGCTTCTGGAGTGAAGGACGTTCATTGATGCACATAACGATCAAACCGCCCTATTGGCAAACAGCGTGGTTCCGGCTTCTTCTGCTATCGTTCTTCTTGGCGATCGGATGGACCATCTATTCCTACCGTCGCAGTAGGCGTAATGAGCTTGTGCAAACCCGGCAGCAGATAGCTGATGATTTACATGACGATCTTTCCGGCAACCTGAGCGCCCTCTCCTTTTTCCTGGGCAGAATAAGATCGGCAGCCGGACTAACTACTTCAGAACAGAATAGTGCACAATCTTACCTCCTTCTCGTGCAGCGCATGATTGGTGACCTACATGATGTTATTTGGATAGCAGATCCTGAATTTGATGAAATTGACGCATTAACGAACCGTATGGAAGAAATCGGACGTAGACTAACAAATGGTCTCCAGTTCACTTTTGAATCTGAGGCGTCAAACAAAGAGTTGCCCCTGAAGGTACGGCGCCATCTGTTTTTCATATACAAAGAAGCTGTACATAACGCCGTCCGACATGCCGCTGCGTCACGGGTAGATGTCAAGCTTTCAAGACGACAATCTACATTATCCGTGTCTGTGAACGATAACGGCAAGGGGTTTGAAAAAGATCATATTAAACATGGACAAGGATTCTTGTCCATGCAACGAAGAGCTGAGCAAAACGGCATCAGTTTAAGTATTCGCTCAATCCCTGGAAATGGCACAACGATCATTATCAAGGCCGGAATTACCTAACCAGATTATTCCGAGCAGTTAAAAACAAGTTAACTGT
This sequence comes from Rhodothermales bacterium, assembly GCA_045106435.1. Classification (GTDB taxonomy): domain Bacteria; phylum Bacteroidota; class Rhodothermia; order Rhodothermales; family JAHQVL01; genus JBCCIM01. Next base: position 1,026 of record JBGCEN010000559.1, on the reverse strand, counting down.
ATGCTGCTAGCTGCATTATTGCCTACCTAAATAAACTGACCGTTCAACTACCCAATAGAATCAATGCATATTAATGTCTGGGTAATCGAAGACCACATAATTTTCAGAAATGAACTTCTGCAAATTATTGCTGAGTCAGAAGATATCCATTGCGTGAAATATTTTGGTGACGTAGAAGGAATGGAGCGTTTTCTGGAAGACACCTCAGACCTGGTACTGCCTCACGTTGTGCTGATGGATATCATGTTGCCAGGAAAAGACGGTATTGAAGGCACTAGAATCCTGAGAGGTAAATTCCCGCAACTCCCAGTATTGATACTAACTGGGCGCAATGATTCTGATAGGATATATAAATCATTAAGTGCAGGTGCTAGTAATTTCCTATTGAAAGCAGTGGCCTATGAAAAAATATTGGAGTCTGTCAGAAATGCAGCGGTAGGTGATATGCTAATGCCGCAGGCCGTTGCCAAGAAAATGCGGGCGTATTTCAATACGTATGACGGTAACAAGAAATACAAACTAACCAAACGAGAACTTGAGGTCCTCACGCACATGTGTGACGGGTTATCGCAAATTGAGATCGCAGAAGCATTATTCATAAGCGGAAATACTGTTAGCCATCACGTCCGATCAATTTACACCAAGCTCGAGGTAACAACACGTGGCGCTGCTGTAAGCAAGTCTATCAGGGAACGTATTATCCCGTGAAAAATTTGCATCGAGCATATGCCGGCTAAGTACTAAAGGCTCCATGTGATAAACTTTTTTTTACCATCCTTGATGAATCCGGCAGACAAATCACCGTTATTCACGCTCTTCATAACCTTGCACCAATGACGCTCTGACCGATAGATGGACATGACAAGGTTACAGAGTTACAGGATGATTTAGCTCTTATATAAAAACCCAGTTGAAACAGAATCATAACAATCACCTGAAATAGTCGTAGCATGAAAAGAACAAATGATTAGCCGACTATGAAAGGAAGAAAAGCAGGAACTGGTATAGGCGTAGGAATCGCTCTTG
>JBGCEN010000558.1:0-4878 GCA_045106435.1 Rhodothermales bacterium | reverse complement strand
GACATGGATAACTTAAACGGCGAAGACTCAAAAGGTAGGTCTAACATCGAGATAGCGCTTAAAAACCCTTCAAAATTGGACATTCCTTGATCGGTGTTCGATATTCGAGACTTTGTCCAAAAGGACAAAGTCGAGCTTAGTGCTTTGTAATCGGATAGACAGGAATTACTGGCAATCAAAGGTATGAAATAGTAAGGGCAACATTGCTAATATCCAAAGGCTGCCAACTGAATACCGACACCAACAAATACCACATCAATCTTTGGGGATTTTGGCTTATTCTTTTACTATTTTTTTGTATTCTCTTTTCGTAAGAGCAGGCGTAATTTTATTAAGGCCTAACGAAGTAAAGAATCACTCCTAATCCCGCAAAAATCCAAACGCATGTATTTCCCCGGCATTGATGCAATCCGCTTTGAAGGTACAGATTCACGCAACCCGTTAGCCTTTCGCTACTACGATCCCAACCTTGTTGTAGCCGGAAAATCCCTTCGTGAACACTTCAAGTTTGCCTGCGCCTACTGGCACTCCTTCTGTAATGTCGGCGGTGACCCTTTTGGCCCCGGGACCAAAGTTTTTGCATGGGACCGGGACCGTGATCCCGTTAGCCGCGCCAAACATAAAATGGATGCCGCGTTTGAATTCATGACTAAACTGGGCCTCGAATACTACTGCTTCCATGATTACGACCTTGTAGATGAAGGAGAATCGTTGGCGGAATCAGAGCGTCGCTTGATAGCGATTACTGATCATGCAAAAGGTAAAATGGCGGATACGGGCATCAAAGTTTTATGGGGTACGGCCAATCTTTTTAGTCACCCACGCTACATGAATGGGGCTGCCACCAATCCGGATTTCGATGTATTGGCTTATGCCGCAGCCCAGGTAAAACAGGCCATTGATGCCACAATCAGACTCGACGGTGAAAACTACGTTTTCTGGGGCGGACGCGAAGGCTATATGTCATTGCTTAATACCGACATGAAAAGGGAGCAAGATCACCTGGCGAAGTTCTTACATCTTTCCAAAGACTACGCGCGCAGCCAGGGCTTCAAAGGCACGTTCTTCATCGAACCCAAACCATGTGAACCCAGCAAACACCAGTATGATTATGATTCAGCAACTGTGGTTGGCTTCTTGCAAAATTACGGGCTGGACAAGGACTTCAAGATAAACGTGGAAGTAAACCACGCAACGCTGTCCGGGCATACCTTTCAGCACGAATTGCAGGTTGCTGCAAATGCCGGCATGCTGGGAAGCATTGACGCAAACCGTGGGGACCACCAGAATGGTTGGGATACAGATCAATTCCCTAACAATATCTATGACCTTACAGAAGCTATGCTGGTTATCCTCAGAGCCGGCGGCATGCAAGGAGGCGGTGTGAACTTCGACGCAAAAACACGCCGTAATTCAACCGACCTGGTTGACCTGTTTTATGCGCATGTGGGTGGCATGGATATATTCTCCCGCGCCTTAATAATCGCAGACAAGATTATCCAGGAATCCCCGGTAGAAGGCTTGCGAAAAGACAGATATGCCTCCTTTGACTCAGGCAATGGGAGCGCCTTTGAACAAGGTGATCTATCGCTGGAAGCACTGCACAAGATCGCGTCTGACGGAAACCAGCCGGCACAAATAAGCGGCCGGCAAGAGCTCTATGAGAATATCCTGAACCAATACATTTGAGGCTTGACAGATGGACTGTCAAGCGTTCCGGGTTTTGGGTTCAAGGTTTAGGTTTTTTTCTATTAAACCTTCTGCATTGGAAATTTCTTGTTGGATATTCGATATTCCCTTCTCCCTTCTTTACATAATCGAAATACTTCGAGTAAAATCGTATGACCAGTGGCGTAGGCGGTTCAACTATTCAGCAGGAGTTAGATCAGTTTTCAGATCAAACCGGTGGCGTGTCGCCCATCACATTGGCGGAGCACAATAGCCGCATCAAGCGGGCTACACAGCTCATGCAGGAGCACGATTTGGCAGCAGTCTATCTCCACGCCGGCACAAATTTGCTCTATTTCACTGGTACCAAGTGGAAGCCATCAGAACGCATGGTAGGTGCCCTCATAACAGCTGATGGCTCGCTGGAATACATTGGCCCCGCTTTTGAAGCCGGCACCATCAACAGTTTCATGTGCGTGCAAGGCGAACTGTGTTGCTGGGAAGAACATGAAAACCCTGCGTCACTTTGGGGCGATGTACTCAAAAAACACGGCGTGAACAAAGGAACGATTGGAGTTGACGAAGATGTGCCGTTTTTTATCTCGGAAAACATCAGAGCAACCAATCAACACCTGACACTCACCAGTGCATTGCCTGTGACTGCCGGCTGCAGAATGTATAAATCTGAGGCCGAGATTGCTCTTTTGCAGCGCGCAAAGGAAATCACGCTTTCCGTGCACAAAGCCGCTGCCCGTATTATGAAACCGGGTATAACAGCAAAAACTGTCGTTGACTTTGTACATGAAGCACACATTCGATCTGGTATTTCAACCGGCTCGTATTTCTGCATCGTCCTGTTTGGCGAGGATTCGCAATATCCGCACGGAGTGCCAACACCGCAGCCACTGCAAAATGATGATATTGTGCTGGTTGATACAGGTTGCCAGCTCCACGGTTACATTTCAGATATCACGCGTACCTATGTGTACGGCACACCAAGCGCGCGACATAGAGAGATCTGGCAACTTGAAAAAGATGCACAGGCTGCTGCTTTTAATGCTGCAAAAATAGGCGCCACGTGTGCCTCTGTTGATCAGGCCGCGCGCAATGTCATTGAAGCCGCAGGACTCGGTCCGGATTATAAGTTACCAGGACTCCCCCATCGCACGGGTCATGGCACAGGACTTGATATACATGAACACCCATACTTGGTCAGAAGTGATAAACGACCGCTTCAAAAAGGGATGGTTTTGAGTGTTGAACCAATGATCTGTATGCCGGGTGAATTTGGTATCCGCCATGAAGATCATTTCTACATGACAGATGAAGGCGCACACTGGTTCACGGAGCCGATGCGTAGTATTGATGCGCCTTTTTCTGAAGGCTAGTTTACAGTAATCAGACATCAGTTTTCAGTTGCCTGGTAGACAATACGGCTATTTCTCTCACTGAAAACTGATCACGGTAAACCAATTCAGTCTATGAAAAAAGTGACCCTGCGGCGTCTATTGACCTGCCTATGTCTACTATTAGCAGGTAGCATACAAGTCTACGCACAACAGCCCCCTCCTTCCAGCCTTCCTCTGTTAAACATTGATGACCTAACCTATGCAGGGGCGTTTCGATTGCCGGCGGCTTCATTTGGTGCTTCGTCGCTTAACTATTCAGAAGGACCTGTTGCGTACAATAACAGCCGGCATTCGCTTTTCATCGTCGGACACAACCACGACCAGGCCCTTGCAGAGTTTGCTATACCCGAGCTTGTAAAGTCTGAGCAGATCACAGACCTGCTGATGGCTTCATCGCCGCTACAAGGGTTTACGGATGTATTAAACCAGGCATCCGATGGCAACCCACAGTTAATCGACCGAATAGGCGGGATGGCCTGTTTTGCAACACCGACGGGTACGGAGATGATCGTAAACGGATACGAGTACTACGACGCGCCGGCAGACAATACACATTCGACGTTGCTGGTGCGTGATGCAGATAATCTATCTACCTCAGCTGTTGATGGTTTCTTTACGTTTGCCGGCGGCGCCGGCCATACCTCAGGCTGGCTTTCGCCCATTCCACAGGCATGGCAATCAGTACTCGGTGGCACCTACATCACAGGCCAATCCAGCGGCATACCCATCATCGGACGGGCCAGTGTTGGGCCTTCGGCTTTTGCTTTTGATCCTTTACACGTGGTGAATACAACCCCAGCCTCTTCTACCATTGCCTCTACAAAGCTGCTCGACTTCTCTCTGGATGTACCGCTCCATGATGACCTCTCCAATGATACCCGAACCAATGACCTGTGGACCCATCTGTCGAGGGTGGTTTACGGATTTATTGTGCCCGGAACGCGCACCTATCTCACGCTTGGATTCTCTGGCGGTCACAACAGCGGCGTATGTTATAAGTGCACGCAAAACAACGGGAATGTTTGCGGCGGCTATTGCACACCAGATGCGGCAGACATCTACCAATTCTACTGGCTGTGGGATGTAAATGACCTGCAAGCCGTTAAAGAAGGAAGCAAAGAAGCACACACCGTGCGGCCGTATGCGTATGGCCCCTTTCCAACTCCTTTTGAAAGCGACGCACATGCCCTTGGCGGTGGTTCGTTTGATCCGGCAACAGGCACCCTGTATCTCTCAATTCAGCGGGCCGATAACCAGCAGGGCGAATTCAACAACCCACCTGTAATTGTTGCTTACACAGTCAGTGAAGATTTCCTTTCTGTGAGTAATGAACCGGCTGAGCTGCCTGAGTTTACTGCCGGCTTTACAGCGGATTCCCCTTACCCGAATCCGTTCAAATCCACTTCAAGTTTCAATCTAAAGGTTGATGCCCCTCAACACATACGCATCACAGCACATGATGCCCTTGGCCGCCAGGTTGCGCAGATTCACGACGGGCACCTGATTGCAAATGAGCGCTATAATTTCACTATTATGTCTGAGGACTGGCCTATAGGACTCTATTTTATTCGGATTAATGGCAAACAAGGGCAAGTTACACGTAAGATTGCGCTGATAGAATAACTCTCATACTTTGTCAGGAAGGTAAATTCTTTAAGACTACGATATATTCCCTGACAAAAAACCAGTACTCTGTCAGCGAAATAATTGTAGGTATTTTTTATAAATGATTTCAGAATATCGATCAAGGAGTTATGATTTTAGAAGTATTTTAGCTGGTTTCATAAGCTCTGATGAAGAT
>JBGCEN010000557.1:0-15136 GCA_045106435.1 Rhodothermales bacterium | reverse complement strand
TTTTCTGGATTCCTGCCTGCGCAGGAATGACGGAAGAAGTGGCCAGGTCGTTACAAAAAAATTCTTTCTAACTTTTATTTTTAATGGATATAAGCATCTCGTTCTTGACGCCTATGTGCGAAGGCATGACTCCAGTGTTTTAACTGGAAGCAGCTTACTTTTCTGGAGTTCTGCTAAAACTATCATGGATCCTGAATCGAGTTCAGGATACGGCTTCTCCTGATTTTATCAGGTGAAGCCTAGTTAATCAACCCAAGGGCGGCTTTTGCAAACCTTTGACCCAATACCCTGTAGCCTTCCACTGAATAGTGTAAATCGTTCTTGATTTCTTTGCCGGCATCGTTGACCCCGTCATTCAAATCATCAGTATCTACCCAGACGCATCTTTCACATCCTTGTGCGACTTCAACCTGTGCATCCCGTACCATGGTCCAGTGAGGATATCGGGCGTTATCCATATCAAAATCGCTCAGCCGGCCAATCACAAAGTTGATATCTTGCCGGTCCAGGTCTGTGCTTAGCTGATCAAATACCCCTTGCAAACTGGTTTCATAAACCTCACCATGCCCTTCGCGTGCATCACGCTCGCCCTGCATCCAAATGAACGTGACAGTTTGAAAAGAAGTCGTCGCAAGGGCTTCATGTACCTTTCCCATGAGCCGATCATACAAGTCTCCTGATTCGGTCAGCGCGCTACCATCTGCAGCACGCCATCCTTTATACCATCGCCGAATCGGCTCACCGCTTTTTGCATCTTTCACCACAACAATCTGTGCATCCTCGTATGCGGCCTTCAGCGCCGGCACAAAAGAAGCGTCAGGGTCCAGCCTTGCCATATTCGACTGCCCGGAGAGAATAAACAAATGTTTGCCTTGCTCCGGTGAAGCAACCGAACCGCAGAGCAACACCATTAGAATAAATATCGCGCGTTTCATTTCAATTACCTTTATGCTTTGTCTGCCAGCCCGTACCCTCTATAAATGCCTCCACCCGCGATCCGCGGCGATGTTTTGTCCCGTAATGGCCCGACTTACACCGGATGCAAGAAATAAAGCAACCTCAGCTATTTCACCAGGATCAATCAAGGTCGGGACACACTGATCTGCAAAAATCTCTTTTTTCACATCATCATCTACATAAAGCTGTAATTGCTTGTCCGTCATTACCCAGCCCGGAGACAATGTATTCACGCGGATGTTATCAGGCCCCAATTCGCGGGCGAGGGAACGGCTCATGGCTACGATCCCCCCTTTGGCCGTTACATAGGCCGAAAGGCCGGCGCCACCCAGTTGGAAATTAATAGAACCGAAATTGATAACAGAAGCTGCATTGTTCTTCATGTAAGGCACAGCCTGCTGCGTACATAAATAGGACGCCCTCAGATTCAATCGCATAAGCTGATCCCATTGCTCCATCGTGGTTTCCTGAAGTGGAATACGCTTATCCTGCGCCGCATTATTAAGCAATGCCTTGATGGTTTCATGACGCGTTCCTACATCAGCTATCCACGAGATTACCTGTGACGATTCCGTCAGATCAACGTGTGCAAACGACACTTTCTCGCCAAGTTCTACATCCAATTGCCGGCCGGCTTCCAGTTGCACATCGCAAAAACACACGTACGCATCCTGAAGGGCAAACGCCCGAACCAAAGCTTCTCCAATACCTGAAGCACCTCCAGTGATCACAATACACTGATCTTTTAAATCGGGATAAACAGGTGTTTCCATGCATAAAGGTGGGTTTCGTTCGGTTTCATCTCCTCGGATGAAGTCTCAAATATCGAACACTGATTAACGAATATCCAATATCGAAATGTATTAAACCTTAAAGCTACTTCAAACAATGGATCTTGAATTGGCGATATCATTCAGAACAAAACATGCAATAATTTATTCATAGCCAAGACGCGTTCAATTTTATTATGTTTAACGGCCAGATGTAAGGTCATATTCAGCCACCGTCTCCTTCCTTTGCAGGACTGCAAACAACATATTGCATCATTTTTAGCAGCCGTGCTCCTTGTAGGAACGGTGGTTGTACCTGTTGTGCATCAGATTGGGCATGCCATTGAAATGCAGCATGTAAAAGAGGCAATTCATACCCATCCAGCGTATGATGCTTTGCTTGATGCCAATCAGCATGGCCTACTGCACACACACATCAATTGTATTTTATGCAGTAGTCAATCTACCCATTTCTTTTTCGCTTCCAATGCGCAAAAAGCTATTCCGGATCACGATGTATACTTTGTTATACCAAACGAAGTACATATTCCTGCAGCTCAGCAGCGCGCTTTATCTGTACGTGGATCGCCATTTCACACTGGCGTATAAGCTAGTGAACGGTCAAGGAAATAATAACTAACCCAGTCAATATAAACTTGACACTGCACGAGCCTTATGGGAGATCAAATGAAGAGCCTGCATTCAACTTAACGGGGATTTTTGCAAAGTGAATCGTCGGAAAACCTGGTGGTCTCGTTTCAAATAGATCCTTCCTGCGTAGACGAACATCGCCGGCACTTGATCAGGATCACATAATCTTGCATTCAGGCTATTTCAAAAATTTATCATTATCAGAGATCGTGTTATATAACACCCTTACCCACAAACATTACAAGCTAAAATTCCAATGAATCAATATAGAATCAATCTACTCAACTTTCTTTTCCTCGCCGTTTTTGTCTTATTTGCAGCCAGCTGCGATTCAGAAGAACCAGACACCAACGACGCCGGCGAAGAAGAGCTGATCACCCGCGTAACCATCACACTAACGCCAGACAACGGCGGTGCGGATGTGATCGTGGAAGCAAACGACGCAGATGGTGACGGGGCCAATTTCCAGATTGGTTCGCTAACTCTCACCCCGAACACAAGCTATTCAGGCAGCATAGCTGTATTTGACGATATCAATAATGAAAACATCAATGCCGAAATTGCAGAAGAAGCTGATGAGCATCAGTTTTTCTATACGCCGATGGGTGATATAGTTGATCGGGTCGTTGTAACGATTACGGATCAAGATGAAAACGGACTGCCTGTGGGCCTTGATTTCACACTGGAAGTAACTGCGGGCACCGATGTATCAGGCGAGCTACAGGTTGTCTTGAGCCATTATGATGTCACCCGCAAAAATGGCGTGGCAATGAGTTCTGAATCAGATATAGATCTGACGTTCCCAGTTACAGTAACGGAGCTTTAAAAACTTGATATGGAACGCTAGGTCATTGACAAGGCTACTGTCGGATACAAATTGACAGGATGAGGGGGAGAAAGGAGGAGTTTGACAGATTGCATCTCCGCCTGCTGCCTTCCGGACAAAATCAAACCCGATTGTATAAACTTGTCAGTGATCTTGGTAGGACAATTAGCCGGCTGGGCATCCTTGCCACAGCCGGCTTTTTTGTGTTAGGGAATTTTAAATCCCGCGATTCAAAAAGGCATCAAAGGGGTGCATGGCCTGAAACACATCAAACGCATAATCTGCGAAGCCGGCATCCAATACCTGCTTGTTGGTGCAATTGTGAACAGCAAGCAAACTCTTGTAGCGCAGTAGATCAATTTCCGGGTGGTCTTTAGGATACCCTCTGGGAGCCGTTTTCAACTGCTCTCCTTCCAGCTCACCGAAGTACTTTTTGAAGGTTTGATCATTGAGTATCGCGCGTAGATCGTCTGCATTTTCATCGATCTCTTTTCTGATGGCTGTCATCCACGAAGATGGTGGTAAATGAGCGCCACCGGCCAGGATTGATTTCCCAGCCTCCAAACGCACGTAATAGCCGGCGCGTCCGTGTTCGTTTGTTCTGCCACCTCCAACAATATGGCCGCCGATGTGCAAATTATAAGGCGTCTTGTCTTTTGAAAACCTGATGTCTCTGTGAATCCGCATGATACATTTCTTCGCATCCAGGCCCTCAACAGAAGGATCAAAGCCGGCAATCCGCTCGATCATTTCTGCCATAAAGTGCACAAAGATATCTTTAATCTCATCATACCTGGCTTTATTGGCCTTAAACCAATCCCGGTCATTGTGCTGTCCAAGCTCTTTTAGAAACTTGAACGTATCCTTGCTCATTTGTGCCATATTGATTTGTACTGATGTATTAGCTGGACTTTATCCATTAAGAAAAATGTCAAAGTCTTTTTTTTCTTCTTCATGGTCTTTTTCGATTATTTATACTTCCCGGTTTAGCAACCAGACATGGATTAATTAACAGCCGTAGACTCAAAAGGTATGTCTAACATCCAGATAGAACTAGAAAACCCTTCAAAATTGGACATTCCTTGATCGGTGTTCGATATTCGAGACTTTGTCTAAATGGACAAAGTCGAGCTTAGGGCGTGTGGAGTTTTATAGCGACTTGGTAAACTTAAGCGCCTCATATGCCAGTGAATGCCATAGCTCCTTTTCATCTGCATCTACAATGAACCACGCCTTCATTGGTGGCTTGTTTTTGAACGGACTCAAAAAACGAGCGGTTTTGCAGCCAAATGCATCAGGATCGAACGCTTTGCCCAACCGAAAACCCATTGTTTGCTGATGATAGAATGCAAACACTTTATTATTGTATTTCAACCCCGGCGAACTCATCATTTTCCCGACCACAATGCCATCATCTTTAGCCAAAAGGTCGTCTACTATCTGATCAAAAAGTAAGGCGGTGCTACTCATAGGTTATTGACTCGAAGAACGAGGAAGAGACGAGGACGACGGGGAATAGAGGACGGGAGGAAAGTACACGTAGGTCCTCCTGTCCTCTATTCCCCGTCAAACATGCTTCACATCCCCCCATTCAATCTCCTTTGTGAACTACATGAAGGCTATACAAAGGCGCTCCTGATGTCAGGCAAGAAACTGCCTTATCCCATAGAGTGAAACGCGACCCTGTTGCCTTCTGAATCCATAAATACAGCCATAAATCCATTTTCTCCGATAGCAGTTTTGGGCATTACGACCTGTCCGCCAGCCTCCTCCACACGACCAAGTGGAACTGCCAAATCCTCACCGCCATTCAGGTAAACCATTGTACCCTCAGCATTGGGTTTTGCACCATTCCCATGTACAACACATCCACCAACACCATTATCCTTTGTTGGAAAAAAGGCCATGACCGCACCATCACCATCTACTTTCTGCAGATCGGTACCGATCACCTTGCTATAAAATCCAACTGCTCTCTCAAAATTTGTGGCAGGTAGTTCAAACCAATTGATTGCATTCGACATAATTAAACCCTGTTTAGATATAACATTCTATGAAGGTCTGTAATGTATTTATCATACAACCTTCAAACATTTCAAAAAAACAGAAAACGTAAGATGCTAATTGTCTATTTTTAATTAAAACAAGTCAATACAAGCCAATTAAGCCTGTTTAATGTAAACGCCAAATGGCAAATAAAGCCTTATTATTCGATTTGATTCAGTCGCTTTCCCGAAGTGAGAAACGGTATTTCAAGCTGCATTGTGTACAGACGGGTACAGCTACCAATTATCTCAAACTGTTTGAGGCCATTGCACGGCAATCCAGTTATGATGAACAGGCACTCAGAGCCCAGTTTGCCGGCGAGACATTTATCAAGCAACTCCACGTTACCAAAAACTATCTGCGCAATCTCATCCTCAAAAGCTTACGTAATTTCCACGCACAGATCAGCAAAGACGCAGTACTTAAAGATGTTCTGCGAAACATCGAAATACTCTTCCACAAAGAGCTTTATGCTTCCTGTGAAGCTGAATTAAAAAAAGCGGAATCGCTGGCCCAAATGTATGAGTTATACCCCGGCATGGTAGAAATTGCTACATGGAGGCGCAAACTAACGCAAGCACAAACGCCGCATAACTATCAGGTCTTTCTTAAAGAGATGGTAGACCAGCAGGGTACAATAGACCGGCTGAAAAACATCAACCAGTACTGGCAACTAGCGATTCGTATTTCCAAAGAAACGATTTCGCGGGGTAACCATCCCGTTCAAGACGATCAATTATTGCAAGATGTAGGCAACGCACAGTCTTTGGAAGCAACGTTATTACACTATAACGCCTGCTATTTCCAGCATTTACAACAAAACGAACGAGATGCTGCAGAGGATACGCTATACGACTTAATTGCTTATCTGGAAAAACACCCGGCACGTATCGAAGAAGATCCGTCTATGTATGCTTCAAGCATCAACAACTTTGTGAGTTTTCTGGTCTTTCAGAAAAAGCACCAGCCGGCGCTTATGCTTGTCCAGCGAGCAAAAAACATGTACAAGCAATGGAAAATTGTGAGTGAGCGAAAAACGCTCTTCAAGCAGATTATGCGCACCTTTAACATTGAATTGGAGATATACAGAGACACGCGTTCACTGGAAGGGAAAGAGGCGTTTATTTCAGAAATTGAGCAATTCGTTTTGAAAAACCGCTACAAAATGCCAACAAGCTATCTCCTTTCTTTTTGGTTTCAGCTGGCCAACATCCATTTTATACAGCGTAACTTTGAACAAGCGCTGTTATGGATAAATGAGATACTCAACACGAGATACCGTGATGTACGCATCGATCTACAAATTCATGCACGCATGATGAACCTGATGATCCATCTTGAGCAGCAGAATCTTTTTGTACTTCGATACTTCGTTGACAGCACGCGCCGTTTTCTCAAGAAACAGCGGCATATCGCAACCCACGAGTCGGTTTTGCTAAAATTCTTCTCTAGTATCGCACAGACACCTGTTATGGACTACAAGAAGAAATTCGAAGAACTCGACCGAGCACTATTCCCCGACAACAATACCCCCCCGGCCTTCAGCGCACTTGACTACATCGACTACAAACAATGGATCGCAGAGCAAATTGCAAGTTCTTAGTGGTTAGTTTTTAGTGGGTAGTCCCAAGCCGGCACTAAAACCCTAAACCCGGAACGCTTCACAGATTCCAATCTGTGAAGCACTAGTAAACATCACTAATCTTGCGCTGGCTTTCCAGTCGCTGGAGTTCTTCCATTGCATAGGTATGATTTTGAGCCGCGGCTTTTTGTAGCCAATACATCGCTTTGTCAAAATTCATTTCTACCCCACGCCCTTCCTGATACATCACTGCATAGAGATATTGAGCCGCACCGTCACCCTGACTGGCTGCATCTGAGATCCAGAATGCAGCTTCTTCATCTTTTTGATTGGTGTAGGCGAAGAATCCGAGATTGTATTTGGCGCTCGGTTCTCCTTTCTGCGCGGCTGATTTCCAGTGCCGGAACGCTGCTTCAGGATCATCATCGTAGAGCACGTTTCCCAAGAGCACCTGCGCTCTCACTTCACCTTTTTTGGAAGCAGCCCGTGAAAGGTCCGCTGCTTTTTCCATTTTCCCCTCCTCAACGGCCTCCTGGGCCAACGTATATAACTCGCCAGCATCCATGTCTTCATAGTTATTACATGCACCGAGGAGTAAAGTGCACAGCGCATAAAATGCGACTAACTTGATAGGTCTCATCTTCATCCCATTGCTTTAGGGGGCAACAGGTTTAAACAAATACTTACACAATCTGCTTTAGCAAGAATGTTGCCTAACTATGATGAAGCGGGGAAATGGTGATTATTGCAGCAACGAACAAGATCAACACGCCAAAATTACATGGGAGATCTGAATCGATATCATTAGCTGTATCAAGTGGTCGGTTTCGGGTTCAAGGTTCTGGGTTCAAGGTTAGGGGTCCTGACGCATCTAACGCGTTAAAATAATCCTGCAAAACCGGGCTTCGTTAATCCATTGATACCGAAATGGTACCAAAGGAATCAAACCGGACTTCGGCGGTGTTGCCGGCTACGATGGTGGGGTTGTCGTATAAGCTCCCGGTGATGACTACGTCTCCGGCCCTAAGGTACAGCCCGTGCTCTGGCAGGGCGTTTGCAATCCAGAATAAAGCATCCATGGGTGTTGTCCCCATGATTTGACTGCCACTGCCAGAAGCCTTCTCTTCTCCATCCACCAGGACAACCGCTGATTCACTAACCAAATCAAAACCGTTTAATGGTCTGCGCTCTTCGGTAAGTATTACGCCGGCGTGCGAGAGGTTGGCCGCAATCATGTGATCGATGTGCGGCGCAACGCCGTCGTCACCAGCTACAATGCGGATATCGATGAGTTCGATGGCACCGGCAACTTCTGCAACAGCGTTCATGACTTCTTCCATAGAATGATTTCCGCCTTGTAAATCCTGCCCCATAATGAATGCGATCTCTGCCTCTACCAACAAATCACCATCAACATAATTTGTATTGGGTACATGTGCAGCATTTGCCAGACTATCGGTACGCAATATATAGGCAAATGAAGGATCAGCCGGCACAGCGGGATCAACAACCCGGGTACCGCCCATTTTCCAGCCAATGAGGTAATCACTGCCTTCAGATTCGGTGCGAAAAGCTTTCAATTGAATCTTGTAGGCCATATCTCGATCCAAAGCCGGATATTCGGATAAATCAGCCGTGGCCGTAGCTGTTTTCTTTGCCGTCAGTAGTTGGCCGGCAAGTACAGTTTCAATCCCGCTCGTAGTAATAGCTTCAGACACTTCAGGCGTCTCAGTTGCTTGCTCACACCCGACTAGCGTAAAAAACAACGCAGCGCACAAGAGCACAGATAAAGCCAAGGATGGTCTGGAAGACGTAAATAAATGACCGTGCATAATTTTAATCGGGGTGTGCCTTTATCAGGCATTTAACCTACAAAACATTGAGTCCAATCCACCAAGATAATAAGTACGAATGTTATTAAATTAGTGAACGAATACGCTGACAGCGTAATAATGAAGTTATTCTCAATTCAAAAGAAGCTACCGTTATTAACTTTGCTGACAGCAATACTAAGTACAAGTATACATTTTGACATGTAATGCGAAGCGAAGTATCTTTTCGAAACTCAAACATTAAAAAATTTCTGTATGTAGCGTTTTAAGAAGATCCTTCACTTTGTTCAGGATGACAATCTTAAACGTTCCAACTGTGTTTGTACTGGGTTTTTCTCATTGTGTTGAGTCGGCACGTACAATAACTCGGCTTCAACAAACTTATCACTTCACACGCATCAAGAGCTTCTCTCAATATCTCAACCAGGTTATTTACAAACAGATCAGATACACACCCTCTATATAATCAACTGGAACGAAATACTGCATCATGGTTACCAGAGGGCATACACATCTACTAAAGTAATACCTGGCTCGCAAGATACACAACTCTTCTTTTCTGCGTGCTCAACCAGGTTCTTATCGGCACATGGGCACTACAAATACCTTGATCCTCGATCAAGCGGAAAGCTTGACAGACAACACGTCTCCTTACCCTGCATCGTTATCCGATGAGGCAAACTTACTCACCCGGCTCATGCGATCGGATGAAATGATCGGCGGTGCACTGGAAAACGCACTGGAGATTGACAAACTACTTGCGGACCCGGCGCTCCGCTGGGATGAGGTGATCAGATTGGGTAGAAGGCACGGGGGCATGCCACTATTCTACAAAACGCTCAAAGACAGGCCCCATGCACTCGTTCCTGCTAATATAAAAACCCGTCTGCAAAACGACTTCCATCGCATCGGCATGCATATATCGATGCAGATTGAGATGCTTAGGAAGGTCAACAGCAGCTTCAATGCTGCCGGCATTCCGCTCCTTTTCTTCAAAGGCATTCAACTAGGTGCTCAAGCTTACGGCAATCCCATATGGAGAAAACCTGGTGATCTCGATATACTAATCCACGCGCATCAGATTGACGACGCGCGGGCCGTTTTAACAAACTTGGGATTTGACACACGGATGTCTCCTGTTCAGGAAGAAGAGCAAATTGCCAGACAGCAACAGCTTACGTTTTATGGTAAAACAACGGATGTTGATGTGCACTTCTCTCTACAACAGCGGTCTTTTCTAAAGATGTCATATGCTGCCACTTTTGACAGCGAAAATGTATGGAAGCGGGCCACGCATTTTGATTTCGACGGCATTTCAATTCCTTGCCTCTCTGCTGAGGACCAGTTCTGCCTGCTCTGCGTGCATAGCGCAAAACATGGTTGGTACAGACTCTACATGATGGCCGACATCGCGGCCTTTATGGCAAACGTGAAACTTAACTGGCATAAAGTCTCGATCCGGGCTAAACGCATAAAGGCCGAGCGAATGCTCAGCCTCAGTGTATTGTTAGCCAATAAGTTATTCGAAACACCCATCCCAAAACCCATTGCATCTCTTATAGAAAAGGATGCAAGTTTGCCGGCGCTATCAGAACAGATTCTGTTTAGATTGTTCGATGATGATGCGGAAGAGAAGTCATTTCAGTTTCACCGCATCCAAACCGGCCTCTTCCCCAAGTGGTCTCAAAAAGCACTCTACCTGAGCTACGTAACCGCCCAACACCTAAAACGAAAACGCTCCGAGTAACGAGCGTCGGGTGCCGAGTGACGAATGCCGAATGGCGAGTGTTGTACCTAAACGGTTTCCTCAACATTCGACACTCGCAACTCGGCATTCGTCACTCGCAATTCGGCATTCGACGCTCGGCGCTCGTTCCAGGATTGGGCGTAGAGGCCTTCCATGATCAGGAGTTCGTCGTGCGTGCCGGATTCGATGACCTTGCCGGCATCCATTACATAAATTTTGTCGGCTCGCATGGCGGTGCTCAAGCGATGGGTGACAATGACTGTTGTCTGTTCTTTTGCCAATTCGAAGAAACGATCCAGCCAGCGTGCTTCTGCCCAGGGATCCATGTAGCTGGTTGGTTCATCGAGTAACAGGATCGATGCCTTCCGATAAAATGCACGAGCCAATGCCACGCGTTGCCACTGACCGCCGCTTAAATCCACCCCGCCACTAAATCGCTTGTCTAGCAACGTGTCATACCCAGCCGGCAGTTGATCCAGCATGCTGATGACACCACTTGCCTTACCCGCTGCCTTTACACGCGCCATATCAACAGGCTCCTGGATGTCTCCCATGGCAATCGTTTCGGCCAGTGTGCCGGCATAGTTCACCCAGTACTGAAAGAGAACAGTAACTTCTCTCAGTAGGGCATCATGCGGCACGTCTTTCACGTCGACACCGTTGATTTTTATGCTGCCTTGCTCAGGATCGTAAAAGCGACACAGCATCTTGATCAGGGTACTTTTCCCCGCGCCATTCGGCCCGAGTATGGCCACGGTGCTTTTTGCAGGGATGTCCAGACTAAATCCCTTCAACGCCAATTGCTCGCTGCCCGGGTATCGAAAATCTACATTTTCAATTTTGATCGCGTACGGAGATGCAGGCAACTCGGCCCTGATAGCCGGCGCTTTCATTTTGGGCTCAATATCAAGAAAATTGAACAGGTGCTCTAAAAAGAGCATGTTCGTATACACTTGTCCAATGTTACCCAGTAACATACGCGTCAGGCTCTGCCCTTTCTGGAAGGCCTGGTAAAACAGGGCCAAATCTCCCAGTGTAGCCAACCCACGCATGGCCCGCATCACCATCCAACCCATCACAGCACCTGTTACCAAAAAAGCAACAATGCCAGCGCCGGCTTGCGATACGCTTTGTTTTCGCATCAATGCCAACTGGGCCTTACGAAGCGTTGAACGCAGTTGGTTGAAGCGGCTTCTAAAATGTTTACTTAGCTTAAAAACACGGACTTCGGACGCGTAATAACGGCTCGTCAAAATCCAGTCGTAATACTGTGTACGCCGGCGTTTCTCTGTGGTACTTGTCCACCACGTGTGGTGCAAAACATTGTGCCGGACCACAACCCAAAGAGCAGGCAACGTGCTAACCAGCAAAACGATTGGGAGCCAAATTCCATAAGGAATGATTAGCGCTGCAATTGCACAAAGCGTTACGCCATGCTGAATGATCTGCCCCAATCCTTCCAGCAAAACAAGCGAGTCTTTGTCTGCCTGACTATTGGCCCGCTCCATTTCATCGTAATACGCCGGCGACTCATAAAACTCCAAATCCACCCGCGCGGCTTGATCATGCACACGAGCCTTGATATGGTCCTGGAGAATTTCTGCCTGGGCAGTCCGCACCCAGCCGATACCACCCTGCAGCAATTGCATCAACAAAATAGTGCCCCCCAGCAAAACCAAGGGGCCAATAAGCGGCTCAACGACCTCCAATGAGGTGCCCGCACCTATAATACCGGCAATTTCGTCGACCAAAACTTTAGACAAATAGACTGTTAGCGCTGGCAATGCGCCCTGAATGACCAGGAGCAATCCCCAACCAACGGTCCAGATACCTGTAGCTTCCCAGATCAGGTTTAGCGCGCGTTTGAATAACCCCAAACGCTTAACCAACGCGGTTTTACTTAGATTGGCCATCTTATTTCAAGCTTTCAATTTCTCGGGCAGCTATTTCTGTACTTGAACATGCTAACTTTCGCATTTTCAATTTTAGACTGCAACAGCTTCCATTCCTATATCGCGTTCAATAGCTGCTACCATTTCGGGTATGGCTTCAAGCGCGCGGGGCCTTCTTAGCCGGCGCACTGGCACAAGCTTCGTAAGCGCATTACTTTGTGCAAGATGTTGTGCATTTGCCCCTTGATTTCCCAGATAATGCAACGCATAGGATTGACGAATCATTTCGATGCAGGCATCGCGGGGGGCGAGGGGCTCAATCACGAGATCATCCATTGGATCGGCTAGATAATCCAACGTATAAATCGCTTTTAGCGGCAACGCATCCCGCGCAAATTGATCTCCCACACTACGCAATCGCTTTGTAGACAGATCGGAATTCCGAGGTAAAGTCTCTGGGTCTTCTTTTAACGAAGCAACAACTGCTTCAGGCCACAGCCTCAATTGAGGAATACCAGGAAAGGCATCCACTACAGTACGATTTTTATCGATTTTCAAGACAAGCAGATCGTCTGTTACCAGCCGGTAACCCTGCCCAAACATGGAGGCTGCTGTGGTAGATTTGCCGGCGCCTTTATATCCAACAAAAGCAACTACGCCGCCATCCATCTCAACGGCACTGGCATGCAGAGTTAGCTGATTTCTCTGGTGCAAGATCAAGCCCAGGCCGGCGCTTTGCACAGCCTGTTTAAGTAGTGACGGCTTCACATTGGGGATTGGATCTATGAACAGCGCGGAGCCATCATGAATTTGCATGACGCCGAGCTGATCCCATACAAACCAGATATCAGGTCCGTCGATTTCTACATATCCTTCCGCCGCGCGTAGGTCTGCAAGCCATTTTTGTGGCAAAGCCCGCAACTTGACATCAACGTCGAGTGACTGCCCCTCCCACACGTGCCGGCTGCTATTGTCTGGCATGAAGGAAACTTCAGATCTGATCTGCAATCCGAATGCGTTATAAAATATTGGGTATTGTTGATTTCCTGACAAGCTTTATCCTTGGCCTTGAGGTGCTCAACACCGGTTGAAGTAATCAATAACCTAGAAATCAAAAACTGACGCCAGTCTGGCCGGCATCAGTTTTTTCGATTCTACGCTACAAAGAATTGCCTATCTCCTGAGACAAGACATTTTGACAAACAAAATATTGTCTTGGAAACAGACGGCAAAAACAATAACACGCATTTTAGGCAAGAGCCCAAATACGCTAGTTAACTCATGTGGTGTGACTTACCCTGAAGATCATCGATTGAGTTATCAGCAGGCAGATTTCAGTATGCAGAAATAAAAGTACGCTCTGATTACCGATAACTGATTACTGAAAACAACATCATAATCATTCAGGAATAGCACACCCCTTGTGTTATTTACCAATTAACCATTGCTACAGAATGGGGAAATGCAACCTGTGCCATTCCCCATTCCATCACTGTTCGCGTTGTTTGAGTTCTGTGTGAGCTCAGCTACGTCGCCGTAGTCGATGACTACAGGAGCCTGATATGCTCTTTTTTCTGGATTTTCCATATGTAACCTCTATGAATTAGGAGTTGTAAAAAAGATTTTCGAGATGATCAGAGAACCCGACCATCTTAAAAAAAGAATTGAACTACATACCAGTATATTGCAACCACAAGGCCAAGGATAAAGCACGCCAGTGGTACACAGTGTTATTATCCATGCTGTCCTGTTTAAATTCGGGATGCGTTTTGCTTAGCATATTGAGATCGACGAAACGACCAACCCCACCAACATCAGCATGGATCATTCGATTCAAATCATCTTTGGCTTTAATCAAAAGACCGTGATCAAAACTGGGCCCTAAATTGCCCTTGTCTGCACGCCATTGAATACCAGAAGGCAGAATGCCCTCCATGGCATGACGCATGACTACGCGTGACCACCCGTCTCTTCTTTTCTGCGTAGGAGGTAGAGCCAGACAATATTCCAGCAATCTCCTGTCGCAAAATGGAAGTCTCAGCTCCAGCCCTGAAGCTGCTGCAGACGACTCCCAAATTTCAATAATACGCTGCATTACTGGCCGGCCCAGCAAGTAGAAATGCTCTTCTCGCTCTGAACGCGGCATGCCACGCTGTGGCAGTACTGCATCACGTATTGTTTTACTAAAATTATCGTTGAGCAAGTGCTCCCAGGTAAGTGATGCCGTGTCAGGTACATTACCTCCTGACCCTTTGCGAGATACTTTTCTGGCGATGCTTCGGGCAGAATGTACAAGTGGAATTCGTTTAGCGGCCGGCGCTACCTCGTATTCCCTGAACCATTCCCAGGCAATCTTTTTCCACGGCTGCCCCCACTTTAAGCCATGTCCTCTCACTTCGCCAAAGAGCGTTTTCCACTTACGGCCCCGCGCTAACTCATGTAAATAGCCGATGCCATGCGAAAGGGTTGTATCTCCATCAAAACCGTCTAGAATAACGCGGACGCCATCTTGCTTTGCCTTATTGTAGAGACTCCAGAAGAAATAAAGATTGCCGGCTTTTATGGCGCTATCCTGATGCCACATCATCGTATCATAATTACGCAGCGGGCTAAGCTCGTCGGCGCTGATCATATTAGATTTCAGCTGCCCGCCATATTTATCAAGCACCATGTTGATGTACGGGCGCTCATCGCTCTGCTGCATTTTATCAAAAACGGCAGAATAGGTGTGTAATGGCGTTGTATTGTCCTGCTTTAACTTTGCCGCCATCGACACAATGGCCGACGAGTCGAGCCCCCCACTGAGCATCGAGCCTATGGGAAAAGCGCTCCG
>JBGCEN010000556.1:0-6392 GCA_045106435.1 Rhodothermales bacterium | reverse complement strand
ATCCCATTCACCCCAGGACTCCACCGTCTGTCCGTCCACAATGCGAACCAGGACATTGCCGGTCACATGGCCCATCTTGTTCGTGGCTGGTATGCCCATAAAGGACGCGGTATGCATACCTTTGGCAGACCATCGCGTCATCACCATATTGCCTTCTGCAATTTGGATATCTACAGAAAATTGGATACCAGGAAATGCAGTGCTCACCATAGACATCCACTGTTTCATGCCTTCCCGGTCAGAAGAAACACCGGGCAACGGGCTATGGGTGACGTACTCTGCGGAAAGAAACGTGTCGAGTGCTTCGGGTGTATTTGCATTCCACACTTCAAAAAATCGGCGGGCGATGGCTTTGTTTTGTTCGATAGACATGTGTTGCCTCATATTAAATTAGTTGTACTTCAAGGGATGTGCGTCTTGTCAGGTAGTGCGTTGAATTTATTGCGCTGCTTTAAGCAAGGCATCCAGGCTTGCTCGCATCCGTTCAGCATTAAAAGGTTTGCCTAAAAAGGCATCTGCGCCGGCTTCTCGAATGCGTTCATTGTCCGTTTCGCCGCTGATCAGCAAAATTTTGCTATGCCTGGCATCCGGCAAAGCCTTGAGCGCTTTGCAGAGCTCATAGCCATCAAGCTGAGGCATGACGATGTCGGATATAACCAGATCTGGAGAAACGCGACGCGCAAGCTTCAGCGCTTCCAATCCGTCTGCTGCTTCGAGCAACTGAGCACCCTGGTTTCCCAGGTAGTTCAAACAGTGCCTGACGTACGCCCGCATATCAGGATTGTCATCGACAATGAGAATGGTTAGACCTTGACCGGCAGGCCGGCCTGGTATATCTCC
Source organism: Rhodothermales bacterium (assembly GCA_045106435.1). Taxonomy (GTDB): domain Bacteria; phylum Bacteroidota; class Rhodothermia; order Rhodothermales; family JAHQVL01; genus JBCCIM01. The sequence continues at coordinate 5,552 of JBGCEN010000556.1, read as the reverse complement.
ACGTGTATTTCCACATTTTTGTAGATCAACCATGTCTTCCTCATTCCCGGATCTATGGGGCGTTGACTGTCACGATTGAAAGATGGGGTAGAAATGGAGAAATGAGGTAATATGCAGGGTGCAGGGTGTTGCCTGCATGGTGGGTGCATCAAACAGGCAAGAGGCTGCACGATGGGGGCAACAGTGAATATCGAACACCCAACAAGGAATTCTGAATCGAGGTTTCTATATATAAATCCCTTCGATATTCGAGATTCCTTGTTGGGTGTTCGATATTCAAACCGCTTTATCCGCGTACTTAGACGGCGATACATTGAAGTGCTTTTGGAAGCGGCGGGAGAAGTGGGCTACGCTTTTGAAGCCTACGCTATAGGCAATTTCGCTGACGCTGCCGGCGCGGGCTTCGAGGAGTTGGGCTGCCCGCTCTAATCGGAAGCTCCAGAGAACTTCCGCGGGGGATTGGTTCAGTGTGGCGCGGAGCCGGCGAAAGAGGCTTGAGCGATCCATCCCTAACGTATCAGCGAGCGCTTCTACGGAGAAAGACTCATCGCCAATACGTGACTCTATGGTCTCGCGAACCTTTTCGAGGAAGGCTTCATCCGCCGAGGTAATGTCTATTTTGCCAACCTGAAGCGAAGGTTTGTCCTTGCCTGGGTGGGCCAGTAGTATCTTTCGAGAGGCAATCAGGTTATTCACGCGTGCCAGCAATTCCTGGATATCAAAAGGTTTGGTTATGTAATCATCTGCCCCACCCTGCAAGCCTTCAATTTTATCTTCCGAGTCAGCCCGCGCTGTGAGTAACACCACAGGAATAAATGCCGTTTCACGGTTTGACTTGATGGCCTCGCAAAGCGCATAGCCATCCATTTCAGGCATCATCACATCCGAGAGCACGAGGTCAGGCAACGCAGATTTTGCTATTTCAAGGCCTTCCTTGCCGTGGGCTGCCTGCAACACGTGGTAGGTTTGCGCCAGATGTTTGGCCACATAAGCACGTACCTCCGCATTGTCCTCCACCACCAAAACTGTGGTTACATCTTCTTGAGCAGCAAGCGTCGATAATTCATCCAGACTGTCATCGGAAGCTTGCAGCAATCGCTCTGCACGTTGCCACGCCGCGCTTGGTGGTAGTGTACCAGCACTTTCTGATGGCACAACATCCACAAGATCTGCTTCTTCAAAGTGACCATCACCTGTTCGCAGCAATACCGTAAAGATACTGCCAAACCCTTCTTCGCTTTCAACCCGGATTTCGCCTCCATGCCGATCAACAAGCTGGTTGACCAGCGCCAGTCCAATGCCGGTACCCGGCTGTAACCGCATGGACGATTCGTTCACCTGATGGAATCGATCAAAGACATGCGGTAGTTCATCTGCAGGAATACCAGGGCCGTTATCGCGGACAGATATAAAAACAGGCCTATCGCTTGAACCCTGTTTATTCTCCCCCACTGTTACACGGATTGTGCCCCCCTCTTGCGTGAATTTAAAGGCGTTGGACAACAGGTTTGCCAGTACCTTTTCAAACTGGCCGGCGTCAAAAACTACAGGAAGCGCATCGTCAGATGATTCAATAGAAAAGTTGATGTTTTTCCGTTCCGCCAATGGCGCAAAAGCCTGCGCCCGTTCGCGTACAAATGTATTCAGATCCTGCGATGTTGCCTGCAACTTGAGCCGGCCCGATTCCAACTTTGCAACATCCAGGATTTCGTTGATCAGGTCTAATACACGATAAGCGTTGCGTAGCGCCAGGTCGATCTGTGCCCTCCCTTGAGCGTCAATCGCCAGTTGAGCATCGCGCTGCAAATCTTCCAATGGCCCGATGGTCAGCGTCAGCGGCGTGCGAAACTCATGAGACACGTTCGCAAAAAACCGACTTTTTGCATGATCCAACTCTTTTAACTGGGCAGCCTGCTCTTCCGTCTTTTGTTTTTCAGATTCCAGGGAAGCGTGTGCTTCACCCAATTCATCGTATGCATGTTTGAGTTGCTTTGCTTGTTCCAGCTCACGTTCGCGGGTGCGCTCACGTTCTTGTTGCATAAGCCGGCGCCGGCGCACCCCATCCAGTGCCCGCAACACAGCCAGCCCTATGATTCCATATACCAGGTACGCCCAAATCGTTCGCCACAAAGGCGGTCGAATATGGATTTCCAGGGTTGTCAACGCATCATTCCATGTGCCTAACCTGTTGGTTGTCCGTACACGAAAGGTATAGTCCCCAGGTGCGAGCGCTGTATAGATCGCTCTGCGTTGTGCTGTAATACCGCGCCAATCTTCGTCATAAGGAGTAAGCTGAAAATCGTATAACACCCCATCAGGATCTTCATAATCCAGCCCTACAAAACCAATGCTTATATCATTTTGATCGTGAGCCAAGGTCAGTGAAGTAGTTTCTGACAGCGGTTGATCAAGCGGAGAGTCCACACCCGGAAGAATCAATTCATTATAGATTTCGAGCGAAGTTAATTGCGGCTGTGGTGGCAACCGATCAGGAGGTATTTCGGAGGGATTAAACGACAGGAATCCGTTTAATCCACCAAAGTACAAGGTCCCTGATTCAGGATCTTTGGCGGCCGCATTAAAAGAACCCACCCGCGATACGGCAAAGTTCATGAAGAAGCGATACTCTACACTAGAAGGGTCAAAACGAGCCAACATACCCCCGATGTACCCTATCCACAAAAATCCGGCGTCATCTTCCAGAATGGGCATGACCCCGCTTTGGGTTTCACTTCGATTGGGAGCTGCGTAGTTCGTAAAAGTCACGTTTTCCGGATTTCCATCTGCAGGAATGTTGACTTTATTCAAGCCGGCATCTGTGCCCAGCCAAAGTGTACCATCGGTAGCCTCTGAGATCGACCAGATAACATTGTTTGCAATACTTGTCGGATCTTGAGGATCATGTTGATAAACGGTAAATACCCCGGTTTCCACATCAAACCGATTTAACCCGCCCCCCCAGGTACCTATCCAGAATACACCATCTGGTGATTCATGAATAACGCGAATTTCATTATTGCTCAGCCCATCGGGCACATCCGGATTATGCTGATAGGAGGTAAATTTGCCGCTCTCTGGAGCCAGCTTATTGAGTCCCCCAGCCAGTGTACCAATCCAAAGATTCCCATTACTTCCTTGCCAAAGATCACGAATCGAATTGTCACTCAAACTTAAGGGATCTGCGTCTATTGGATTGTATCTGTAATAATCGAGGAGTCCCTGTTCAACATCAAGTTTGCTCAATCCGTTGTCTGTACCAACCCAAAATGTATTATCTGTCTCTGGCAACACTGCCCAAACAAAATCTCTAAGCACCGAATGTCTTCGAACCAGACTGGAGGAGAAATGGACAAAGCGATTCGTTGCTGGATTGTACCTCATAGGACCACCGCCTGTAGCAACCCAGAGTAAGTCATTATGCCAGGTCATACTCCGGATATGTCCCTGGGGAAGACCTGTAGGTGGCGACGGGGTAAACACCTTAAAAACACTTTCTTCCAATCGCATTCGATTGACGCCATTGAAGGTCCCCACCCACAATAGTCCTTCTCCTGATTCGAATACAAATTCCACCTCATTGCTGGCGAGACCTATATCTCGGGTATTCTCGTGTCTATATATGGTTGAGGCGCCCGAATCCGGCTCAAACCGAATTAACCCTTGGCCGGCAGTAGAAATGAGCAGGTCACCTTCTGGCCGAACCATGATATCTGATATGCCAGCCTGCCGGCCATCAATTGCCTCTAGCATTACGTGCTCAAATCGATTCGACTTTGGGTAAAACCTGACAAGCCCTTCAGTCGTACCCAGCCAAATCGAGTCCCCTTGCCCTTTCGAGAGCGCGTTAACAAAATCGCTTTTCAGACTTTGATTATTTCCAGGTTCGTGTCGGAATTGAGTAAAGATGGTTTCATCTTCATTGAGGAGGTTCAACCCGCCTCCCATGGTTGAAATCCACAACCGTCCATGGTCATCCCGAATAATATCCGAAACACGATCATCGCTTAAACCATCTGAACTGTTCGTATTAATGTTGAATCGTCTAAAGCGCTCTGTCTTTGGATCAAAATGATTGAGTCCACCTCCCAGCGTGCCCACCCATAACGAGCCGTCATCGTCCAGCATTATGACGTTTATATCATTGATACTTAACGAAGCTGGATCATCTGGGTCATTTTGATAAGATTTGAACGTTTCCAGTTCCGGGTCAAAGCGATTTAAACCATTTTCTGTCCCAATCCACAGGATCCCCTCATCATCCTCAACGATTTCATAAATCCTGTTGTCACTGATACTGGTAGAGTCAGCAACATTGTGACGGTACGTTTTAAACGAATGGCCGTCATATCGAGAAAGGCCAAATACCGTACCAAACCACAGGAAACCGCGGCTATCCTGCGCCATTACGTAAACAACGTTCGCCGCTAATCCATCTTCTACATCAAGATGCTCAAAGGTCACATCCTGGCTATAGGCATCCAGGGGCAGAATCAGAATAAAACTAATGAGAAGCCTTCTGAAGAGGCATCTAAATTCTGACATGTCGAATTGGGTCAAACAATTAGAAAGCTAAGATGCTAAAAAGGGTACGATGAACTGCTGAGCAAAGCAAATTCCTTGATTGGATGGGAATATTATCGGCACAAGAAGAAGTGATAACATACAATACAAAAAAGAACCTCTTTCTCATCAAAAAAGGTCCTAAACGTGGAGAGAGGCGATGCCTACCGGGATATCAGATGCTATGACGACATTTACTCCAGCAAAACCAATCGCTTGATCTCGACCGTTTTTTTGCTCACCAAATCAGTCACGCGCATAGCGAGCACGTACGTCCCTACCGGCTGCTCTTGCGCTTCAAGTATCAGGTACTGTCCTTCGTCTGTATGCTCACCTGTGTTGTTAAATCGAACAGACACGCCTTCTTTAGCACGTCCTCTGAATGCTCTTTTCAACAATTTACCCAATCCCTTCTCGCCTCGATACTCAACCAACGCAGACTCAACGGCATATGAACTCCTGTTTTCTGCATTCTTTTTCAGATTGTACATCTCGAAGTAGAGGTACATCGGCTGGTCTTTGCTAAACACGCCCCAGGGTGCCGGCTTTATCAGCAAACCATCCCGCAACAGAGAACCTGGTGGAGCCTCTTCAACGCCCCCCGCTTCTTCCACCACATAAGCCAGCATGAGGTCACTCAGTTGAAGCTGATTATCGCTAAAAGCAGGCACCTCCAGATCAATACGATGAAAACCTTCTCCTGCCCCCGTCTCCGTTTCAAATTCCACCGATAATCCATACGTACCCGGCGGGGTAGATAGCTGCAAGGCATCCAGCCAGAGCGAGCTTTCTTTAAACAGCGTGATCTCTTTTGACTTAATTTTTGACATGCGCCGATGGGATTCCTTCAACAACCCCTCTTCTTCGGATAAAAGAAAAGCGCCGGCGTGCAAGGAAAGGGTCTGCTCCAGTTCAAGTGCATTTGCCTGGACAGGAATGCCGTACGGCACATACACGTCTACTTCTCCATTCTCCCCTTTAAACCTGCTGGC
>JBGCEN010000555.1:0-19329 GCA_045106435.1 Rhodothermales bacterium | reverse complement strand
AACAAACCTAGCGAATCACCCCTCCAGCGATTATACCCGACGCTTCGGGCCCGTAATTACACACAATGTCCAGCGCTGAGATGCCTGGCTCAAATCCTTCAAAATGTTGCCGATACGCCGGCTCGGTAAAGTGAACCACTCCAACGGGCACCTCGATATCTTGCAAATCGGGCCACATGCCGTCTGTAAGCAATTCAGTTGCAGGAATGACCTCTAGTATTTTCTCAAGTGAATCCGGACAACCGTCTAAAGATGAAGCCCTGAGCAGCCGGCATTTCATCTGAAATATTTCATGAACGATGCTAACCGATTGGCAGGTAAGATCTCCCAATAGCTCCCAACGATTATCAAACAATCGTTTCATCTCCTCTTCGATAAATGGGTAGTAAGCCGTTTGGCTATAATTGAAACCTATTGAGCGCAAATGTTTTGATTGCCAGTGGGTTCGGTTGTCAATTTCGGTTTCCACGACAGGGCGTCCGTGTTGCCTCCCTGCGAGTGGCACAGAAATCCAGTGCCATCCCTGTGGCGTCCGAATACGCGTCCGATTTTGAAATGATTGCCGGCTGTATTGAAATGTATCCGCCAACACAAAAACATCTACTGCTTGCATCAACGCCACGAATGATAATCCTGGCAGATATTCAGGTGATTTTACAGCAATACGTAGAGGGGATGTATTCATGAATCAGCATAATGGCCGTTTAAACGAAATCAAAAGAAGTAAACACCATTGATTTAACGGTCTGTTTATCAGGCAGTCATCGTTCAATTACAAAAGTTCGAATTTTGAACAAGTGCGACACCATTAAGATTTAGCAGTTAATCTACCCATTCCGCCGAACAAGGTTTTATTAGATGACCACCTACATCATCTATTTTATTGTGACTTGTCATATAGCTATGACCGTCATCTTTATCTCTAACCTTTTTTATTTGCGCAAGAGGAAGCACCGTACGCCGGCGGATAAAACACCCCTTGTTTCCATTCTGATTCCGGCCAGAAACGAAGCCGCTAACTTAAGCCGGCTCATCCCAAGCATTCTTTCGCAGCAATTCGCCTCATTCGAACTGATCGTCTACGATGATGCCTCGGAAGACGACACCTGGAATGTAATCAACACGTTTAAGGATGATCGCATCAAACCACTCAAGGGCGAAGGTCCCCCTCCCGGATGGGCCGGCAAAGTCCACGCGCTCTACCAGGCGAGTAAATCGGCTCATGGGAAAGCCTTTCTTTTTCTGGATGCAGATGTAACATTCAAAGACGCAGGCGCACTCGGCCGGCTGATATCTGACTATCAAAACCTCCCCCCCAACAGTGTACTCACGAGCCTGCCCCACTATAAAGGCAAAGGCCTGTTGCTTGTAAGCATTGCAACGCAATCATTGCTTGTTTCGATTCCGTGGTATCTCGTTCGTCGGACATCCGCTCCGAGCCTTAGCGCACTAAATGGCCAGTGCTGGATGATTGATGCAGCAGCCTACAAAAAACATGAGCCACACAAAGCCGTGGCAAATGAAGTATTAGAGGATGTATTAATTGGCCGATACCTTAAAAAGAATGGCATTTTCCCTGCCCTTGTTGACCTGCAGAATGAGCTATCTGTACGCATGTATGATAGTTTTAGTGATGCATGGCGAGGATTCCGGAAAAATGCTTTTCTATTGATGGGTAACGATATAGGGAGCTTTATCTGTTTGTTCTCTCTTTTTATCATCCTGTTCGTCGTTCCCCCTTTTCTTAATCTGGAGCTACTCGTTCTCGTTTACTTTAATAAGCTGATAGCCGATTGGAGAGGCAGGTTTTCTTTTGCCATTTCGCTAATTACTCCGCTTTGCTACTTACTTGGTTCGACTTTACAGTTAGATTCGGCATGGCATTATTTAACTGGATACGTAACCTGGAAAGGTCGCAAGGTAGGATAAAGCCTGGCTGAAAGCGCCAAAATGCCTTATACGTTCGTTTTTTTGGATCTAATTATCGCTTCGTTCGAGACCGCTGCATACACGCTCTGGCCATAATATTTACGCTAACATCTACACAGCATGCACCACGTATCTCTCTATTTGCTTCTGGCATGTCTCGTTCTTTCCAGTGGTTGCTCCTCTTCAAAGAAAAAGAATCAGCAGGTTGATTCAATCAATCAAACCGAAGAAGATTCAGCAGCCCTTGTGGCCGATTCACTATCAAATGAGATGGACAATTTACCTGTACCCGGCATATCGCCGGCGCCTGGCTCGCTTCGCGCTGAAGTAGAGATTCTAGGCATCGAAGAAACAGACAACGGACTTCATTGCCTTCTGAAGATCGTAAAAATTAATGGCTATGGATCCAACACGCCGCCGTTGGCTGAAGGTACTGAACTAACGGCCAATGTCTCCAAAGAAACCCTGCTCAAAGCCAGCCAGGATCCAGCATCTAATGATAATATTTCGATTGAAATGGTCGCCGAGAAGCTAAAATCTCAGGCCACCCAAAACGTCACATTAAAATACCAACAGGTACCCAACTTACCTGGAGTAAAGCCAAATCCATGGCGCGTTCTTTCTATTCGACCATAGTATGACTGATTAAATCATGAAAAAAAACGATCCTCGTCGCATTATTTATTTCGTTCTATTCTTGTGTATTTCTCTTTTTTCCGTAATGCTCACCTTGCCTTCTCATGAGGTTGGTGTGCTTAAAGCGAAAAAAGCTGATAAACAAACAACAAAAAAGGCACGCGCTGACTACTTCCAGCGGATGTTAAGGGACCCTCATACAGGAGAAATACCGGCAAACATCAGGCGCCTTGAATTGCTGCATGCGGCAACGATGCCCAAGCGTGCAGACGGTCTTAGTAAAAATGGCGCCATGCCGCAGTTTTCATGGGAAGAAGCAGGCCCTGTTGACGTCGGCGGCCGTACGCGTGGCCTGGCTGTTGATGTGGCGAACTCCAACACCATTATCGCCGGCGGTGTGTCAGGCGGCATCTGGAAATCCACAGACAAAGGCGCGTCATGGAGTTTAAAATCTGACCCTGAAGATTCGCCGGGTATTACCCATATCGCGCAAGATACACGATCAGGCAATACGAATAAGTGGTACGCGACCACTGGCGAATTCTCCGGATCTAACTCAGACCGCGGATTCAGGTCTTTTTATTATGGTCAAGGTGTACTCACCTCTACAGACAATGGAGAATCGTGGCAAATGATCACGCCCTCCACCCAAGACCCCACCGTGTTCGATTCTGCCTTTGATTACCATTCAAAGGTGTTGGTGAGTCCGTCTTCTGGGAATGTATTTTTCGCATCAAACGGATTTGGACTCAACAGGTCTACAGGTAATATTTTAACCATGTCATCGGTACTTGGCAATGAGATCTTTGCCATGTGGACCGACTTTGACATTGCCCCGGACGGAACCATCATTGCCGTCATATCTGATGGATTTGTATCCAGTCAAACGGGTGAACAGGCCGGCGTTTATAAATCAACAGATGACGGAATAACCTGGACTGAAATTACACCGGCAGGGTTTCCGGATGCACCAGATCGGTCGGTTATCGCGATGGCACCTTCAAATCCGAACGTAGCTTACATGCTAACCTACACCGGCAGCATTTCTAACTCAGGGAATGCATTTGGTGAAGTGGAAGAAATGCTGTTCTACAAATTTGATGTAGGCGCCGGCACCAGCCAGAACCTGACGGCCAACCTCCCGGATTTTGCCGGCGAAGTTGGCGATGTGTATTCACAAGGCGGATACAACATGGTAATCGCTGTAAAACCCAATGATGCAAACCATGTGATCATCGGCGGCACCAACCTATATGTATCTCGTGATGGGTTTGCTACCCAACCGACAAATGCAACAACGGGCTGGGTTGGTGGATATGCAACGGCAAACAATATTTCGCCTTACAACAATCATCACCCGGATCAGCATGCACTATTTTTTGATCCGCAAGATCCAAACGCATTATGGTCTGGACACGATGGTGGATTGAGCTATATCCCTGATGTAACAACCACAGGTGCATTTGCATGGCAAAACAAGAACAATGGCTACAATGTGACACAATATTACCACGTAGCTTTGCCGGCCGATCCTGATGATGACAGGCTCCTTGGCGGCACGCAGGATAATGGAAGCCCGTTCTTTAGTTTTGACCCGACAACCCTCACTACATCGCCTTCAGATGATGTTTCTTCCGGAGATGGTGCCTACGCCTTTATGGGTGATACGTATGCCATTGCATCTACGCAAAGCGGAGACATTTCAGCTTATAGCTACACCAATGGTGGAGATCTTCAGTTTCTTGGGGACATTACACCAGCCGGTGCCAACAATCAGCTATTTATTAATCCTTTTGTAACGGATCCGATCGAGGAAACGATTATCTACTATCCAGCTGGCAAATCCCTCTGGCGGCGCAATGCAGGCAGTGCGTCCAACAACCAGTGGGCACAATTGGGCAGTTTGCAGTTATCTGGCAGCTATAGCTACTCTGCCCTTGCTGCCAGTGCAAGCGGAGGTTCAACGGTCCTTTACCTGGCCTCATCAGGAAGCGATGTGGTACCTCAAATACATCGTTTTGACAATGCGGGGTCTTCTACTGCTGCACCAGTAAACGTATCGATTCCCAATCCACAGCCTGCAGGCCAGGAAGGGTCTCATGAAGATGCTTATATCCATAGTATTGCCGTTAACCCGAACAACGCCAACGAAGTGTTGGTTGCTATGTCCAATTACAACATCGTTGGGCTGTATCATTCCAGCAACGCCGGCGCTTCATGGACTGCAGTAGAAGGTAATCTGACAGGCAGCAGTAATGCGCCAGGGCCTTCGCTCAGATCTGTGGCCATCCTTCCGCTTGCTGGCGACACCGGTTATCTTGTGGGTACGAGTACTGGGTTCTATTCTACCATCCTGCTCAATGGCAATAACACAACATGGCAGCAGGAAGCAGCTGATGCGATGGGCAATGTGATTGTGGAGAGCATTGCCACAAGAACGTCAGACGGCCGCGTTGCTCTGGCAACGCACGGACGCGGTGTTTTTGTTGGGATGCCTTTGATTCCAGTGGCAAATGAAGAGGAAGCACCCGTGCAACCTTCACTATTCAGCCTTAACCAGAATTACCCCAATCCATTCAACCCTTCTACGAGTATTTCCTTTACGCTCACGCAACCAAGCCGCGTATCATTAACAATATTTGATGTAGCCGGCAGAGAAGTAAAGACCCTGATTTCAAGTGAATCCAAAGCACCCGGCGTACACAACATCGCTTTTGATGCCGGAAGTCTTGCAAGCGGTTCTTATCTATATGAACTGGAAGCAGTCTCTCTGGCAACTTCTGCAACCATACAGAAAGAAAGCAGAATGATGAGCCTGGCAAAATAGCAACGCTATAAAATTTAAAACGGCAGAATGTAAAACAGCAGAATGTAGATGGATCGTTGTGAACTTCTACATTCTGCTGTTTTACATTCTGCCGTTTTAAATTTATGTTATATATCTATATTTAATGGGTATATAACGTACGGTATTTATGAATCCTGCTTCCGTAGTTGTTGGTATTCTGTTTCTTGCGCTTGCAGCAGTTGTGATAAATCTAAACCCCGGGCTATTTACCGTAACACTGGGGATGTTCGAAGTAACCGCAACAAAGGGCGTTATATGCGCCTCTGCATTTGGCTTCGGTGTCCTTACCGGTATTGTTGCCATGTTAACCAGAGACGTCCCCAGAATGCGCCGGCTGCGCGCACTGGAACCAGACGCATGATGCTATTTACTTAAATTTTATCATAATTTTTAATTTGACCCACTTTTTTTTGTTATAAAAATCTTAATTTATAAGGACTTACCCCTATTTTTGTACAAAAAGACATCATCCTATACAGCTAGCTAAAATCTTATGCGTACAGTCCTCGCTTTTCTACTAGCCCTCTTGACCGTTCTCTTTGCCCTGGAGAACCAGAATACGATGGATTTGAACCTTGGACCTTACGAGATCCACGGTTCCACGGCAATTATTCTGATAGGTACGTTCATCTTTGGCATCGTCACAGGTGTCCTTGCTATGTCTCCTAGTAGCTACAGACGCTACAAGCAGCTCAAGTCGATTGCTGATTAACCCTTCGGCAATACAGAGACTTAATTAGTGCTGCCTCCTGCCCTCTACCCTAATCAAACAACCATTGCGGTTGCTACGCCGGCAAGTTCTCCCAAAAGCCTTGAAGCTTTAACTGCCGGCGTTTCATATTTACAAGCACTCGGCTACGCCGTTAAAACCGGTAGACTCGATTTTCCTCGCAATGGATATTTGAGTGGAACGGATGAGTTACGTGCGGACGAATTGAATGGGTTTATTGCAGATCCAGAAGTTAGCGCCATTTTTTGTACCAGAGGCGGTTATGGTTCAGCCCGGATATTATCGCGCATAGACTATCAGGCGGCCCGGGCAAATCCTAAACTCCTCGTCGGTTATAGCGATATAACCGCCCTGCAGCTTGCACTTTATGCGCAAGCATCATGGAAAAGCTTGTCTGGCCCCATGATCGCCGTAGAATGGGGACAAATCGATAAGAAAAGCGAAAAACAGTTTTGGCAGTTTGCTTCTGGAGCCTATGCCCCCCTGCTGCAAAATGTTACGGGCACACCATTGCTTCCTGCGCGTCAGGGTGTCGTAGAAGGCACGCTGCTCGGTGGAAATCTGACCGTCCTGACCAAGTTGATTGGCACACCTTATCTGCCATCACTAGAAGGAGCCATTTTGTTTATTGAAGATGTAAACGAGCCGGCTTACAAGGTGGATGCCTTACTTGCTCAACTCAAACTAAGCGGCATCTGGGATACATTGGGCGGACTAATCATCGGACAATTCACTGATGAAGACCATCCAGAGCATACATCGCCTGAAATAAATGAGGTTTTCCAGGATTATTGCAACAATGTTTCATTTCCAGTTGCATCAGGCCTGAGATATGGCCATATTCCGGTGAAAAACTCAATGCCTATAGGCGTGCGAGCACAGTTAACGGTCAAACCAGCATCTGCGTCATTATTTATTCGAGAGCCGATTGTTGCAATACCTCGCTAGCACTTTGTAAGGGAAATAAATCAGGTATTGAAATTCATGGGTACGAAGAGTGCGACAGGTACGAAATAAGCCGTACTACTATTTGCTCGTACTTTTCGCACCCTTCGTACCTCTCGTACAACGAAATAAATAAAGCGTCGGCTTTGCTGGGTACGATGGGTACAAAGAGTACGAATTAACTGAAGCGAGACGTATTTCGTACATTTCGCACCCTTTGTACTTCTCGTACCTATGAACCTCAGTACTTAACTTATTATCCTGATAAAGTACTGGCAATACCTCGCTAAATTTGAGGCACATGAAATTGATGCAAATCATACAGAGTTTATGAGTATTTCACCTTTGCAGCTTGCCGTTTTTGCGTCGGGCAGCGGATCAAATCTTGAAGCCATCCTGCTTGCAATTGAAGCGGGATCGCTTCCGCATGTGACGGTGGCGGCAGTCATAAGCAATAAAAAGGACGCGAGGGCGTTAAAAAGAGCCCAGTCCAGAAATATACCTACAGCTGTGCTTTCTCCGAATGACTACGCCAGGGAATCTGACTACCTGGAAGCACTGGAGGCTATACTGAACGAACATGAGATAAATTTCATTGCACTGGCCGGCTATCTAAAAAAAATTCCGCTTCCACTGGTAAAAAAATATGCCGGCCGGATGCTCAACATTCACCCATCGTTGCTGCCGGCGTTTGGCGGCCCGGGCATGTACGGTTCAAAAATACATACAGCAGCCATTACTCGAGGTGTGCGATGGACAGGCGTGACGGTCCATTTAGTAGATGAAGAGTATGACACTGGCCCAATTCTTCTACAAAAGACGGTGCCTGTGCATCAATCAGATACGCCGGAAACGCTGGCACAGCGCGTACTGGCAGTGGAACACCATATTTATCCTGAAGCTTTACGCTTGTTCGCTGAAGGCAGAGTGACCGTTGAAAACAGAAAGGTTTTCATAGACCCGAACATACCAAAAGGAATCTCGCATTAAACATTCAAAATGATCAAAGAAAAGGATTTACCCAAACCAGAAGACTTGTATCCTGTAAGACGCGCGCTCCTTTCGGTGTCGGACAAAACTGGACTTGTGGATTTTGCTAAACGCCTGCATGCACAAGGCGTAGAAATGATTTCAACGGGCGGCACAGCACGCGCGCTCAAAGAAGCCGGCATCCCGGTATCCTCAGTATCCGACATCACAAAATTTCCAGAAATCCTCGATGGTCGTGTAAAAACCCTGCACCCAGCCATTCACGGAGGTCTTTTATCACGCAAAAATGACCCCGAGGACCTGGCAGAGTTAGAGAAACATCAAATCAAGGGCATCGACCTTGTTGTTGTTAACCTCTACCCTTTTCAAAAAGCCATTCAAAAGCAGGACATCTCTATCGGCTTTGCAATTGAGAACATCGATATTGGCGGCCCCACCATGATTCGAGCTGCTGCAAAAAACTTCTTCTTTGTTGGAGTGATTACTTCGCCGGCAGACTATGACAGCGTCGCAGAAGAACTCGAACAAAGATCCGGAGCGCTATCGATGCATACCCGACAGCAACTCGCAGCTACCGCATTTGCGCATACGGCGCAATACGATACAGCCATAGCCGGCTATTTCAGTGAAAACACCCCATCTAAAGAAGGAGCCGAAGAAGAGGCTGCTGCACATTTTGGCATCTCGCTTCCTCGCGTGCAATCCCTGCGATACGGAGAAAACCCGCATCAGAAAGCTGCTTTCTACGGCGATCCAAGTCAGCTATTTGATCAGTTACACGGAAAAGCCCTCTCCTTCAACAACCTGATCGACTTAAGCGCCGCTCTTTTTCTGATTGATGAGTTTCGGGATTCTCCACCTACGTGTGCGATCCTGAAGCACACCAATCCCTGCGGTGTGGCAAGCAGTGAATCGTTATTAACTGCGTATAAAAATGCTTTTGCAACAGATCGGCAATCTCCCTTTGGTGGCATTGTAGTTGTCAATCAGACGCTTGATCTTGCAACAGCCGAAGCGATCGACAGCATCTTTACTGAAATCATTATCGCACCAGAATTTGGGGAAGGTGTGCTGGATTTCTTGATGAAGAAGAAAAATCGCCGATTAATTAAATCAAAGCAAACTGCAACACCTGGCTCACAAATAGATATCAGGTCCATAGCCGGCGGAATTCTGGTGCAAGATCGCGATCAATCGCTGCCCCCTCTTGACGCCTTTCGCTCACAAATTAATGTAGTGACTGAACGGCAGCCAACCCCTGAGGAATGGCTGGACCTGATTTTTGCATGGCGCGTGGTAAAACACGTAAAGAGTAATGCTATTGTTTATGCAAGGAATGCAGCTACGCTGGGCGTCGGTGCCGGCCAAATGAGCCGTATCGATTCATCTGAAATAGCTGTTCAAAAAGGCCGAAAGTCGGAACTTGATTTTACGGAATCAGTGGTAGCCTCCGATGCATTTTTCCCCTTTGCTGATGGCCTCATAGAGGCAGCAAAGAATGGTGCACGGGCTGCAATCCAACCCGGAGGCTCCATCCGTGACGACGAGGTTATCCAGGCTGCAAATGCCCATGGAATGACCATGGTCTTCACGGGAAAACGGCATTTTAGACACTAGCGAGATGAAAAGAGAAAATACATGCCTTACTCCTGAAAAAGCAGTACTTTCTCATCAACTTCAAGATTAGTTAGACGTAAACATACATGCCGTTTTTCAAGCTCTCCCATGACGTCGCCATTGATTTGGGTACCGCAAATACCCTGATCCATATAGCCGGCGAAGGCATTGTCTTAAATGAACCCAGCATTGTTGCTGTAGACCGTTCCACGCGCCAGGTTATCGCGATTGGATATGAAGCACAGCAGATGCACGAACGCACGCATCCCCAGATTGAAACCATCCGCCCACTCAAGGACGGCGTAATTGCTGATTTTGAGGTGGCTGAACAAATGATCAGGGGCCTGATCCGAAAAGTACAAAGCAATTGGTATAACTCAATCCGCCGCATGGTTGTATGTGTCCCCAGTGGGATTACAGGCGTTGAGGAACGTGCCGTACGCGAATCTGCTGAACGTGCCGGCGCCAAACAGGTGTATCTTATCAAAGAGCCCATGGCAGCTGCCATTGGTATTGGCATGAATGTCGGCGAGCCGGTGGGTAACATGGTTGTTGACATCGGGGGCGGCACCACAGAAATTGCAGTGATAGCCCTTTCTGGTATCGTTATCGATGAATCCATCCGTGTTGGTGGCGACGAGCTCGATAATACCATCCTGCAGTATTTCAAACGAAATCACAACCTGCTCATCGGACTCCGGACAGCTGAAAGAATCAAGTGCGAAATTGGTAGCGCTGTTGATCTCGACCCTGAACTTGAGATTTCTGTTAAAGGGCGTGATCTAGTGAGTGGCATACCAAAAATACGCTCCATTACCTCTGAAGACGTGCGGGATGCCTTACACGAGCCTATAGGACAAATTGCAGCAGCTGTTCTCCACTGTCTCGAACGCACGCCTCCTGAACTGGGATCGGATATCCTTGAACGAGGCATTATGCTAACAGGTGGCGGTGCCATGTTAAAAGGACTTGATACGCTGATTCGAAATCGCGCAGAAATCCCTGTATACATCGCAGAAGACCCACTTACTGCCGTAGTAAGAGGCACCGGCAAAGTACTAGAGAACATAGAGACGTATCAAAAAGTGTTGACCTAGCGGTAATCAGTTATCAGCAAACTGTACTGAAAACCCATAACTGAAATCCGATTACTTAAACATATCTGCAGATTAAGTGTGTAAACAGACAGGTTTTCAGTTAAGGCTGCGATTTGTTTGAGAGAACAACTTTTTCTTCTGAAAACTGCTAACGAACAACTACTTCACGTATAGCTGACATTCAACATGGACTTTCGCCAATGGAATCGGGTCAGAGATTGGGTATTGCTACTCAGTTTGATTTCGATCTCGTTGATTGTCATGCTGACAGAGAACATCACGATCGTGCAGACGCTGCGAGCGACCTCTCTGGAAATCACGGGTCGCGTTGAAAGTTCTCTGAGTTGGATTGGTAGGTACTTCCACGCCCTCGAAGAAAACGATATCCTGCGTACGGAGAATATTCAGCTTTCGAGTGACCTTGCTCGATCCCGCGAAGCAGACATAGAAAACCTCCGGCTAAGAAAACTCGTTGGTTTTATAGATACGGTCTCCTACAAACTGGAGCCGGCCAGAATCATTGAGAAAGAAATCACGCGCCAAAAAAACCACTTTGTGATCAATAAAGGAGAAGGACATGGTGTAAAGGTAGACATGGGCGTGCTAGACGAACGCGGGATCTTGGGTAAAGTGGTTGAGGTTAGTAAGAATTACGCCCTCGTCATGTCTTACCTCAACATGGATTTCAGGGTGCCGGCAAAAATACAACCTTCGCAGGCACAGGGCATCATAAAATGGGAAGGCGTGGATAGGGACAAGCTGCTCCTTGAACACGTCATAAAGACAGAAGCGGTTGACTTAGGCAATCTTGTTGTAACAAGTGGATATAGCAGCGTATTCCCCCCTGGATACCCTATAGGCACAGTGATAGATGTGGTACCGCAATCTGGAAAAAACCAGTTACTGGTTCAAATCAAACCCAGTTCGCAAATCGACAACGCTAAACACGCCTTTATCGTTCTCGAAGAACCCCAAAAAGAGCGACCGCAACTAGAACCCCCTCAATAGGATTTGGGGTACGTGTTCAAAATTTATTGTGTAATTATTTGCTTATTCTGATACCGTTTCTCAACGGAATCCAATTCCAAATGCCTCATGCGTGCATCTTTTAATCCATTTTGCCCAGACAACGTCTTTATCAGCACGTTGCTAATCGGCCTTGTATTTTTGTTGCCGGCTGCTTTTGTACCAGCCATTCAGGCACAACCTACTACTGCAGCGTTGGCTGAATTGCAAGAAAAAATTGCCAAAATGCTGGGAGAAGAGCAGTTCGACAATGCCATATGGGGCGCCAAGATTGTGAACATTCAGTCTGGCGAGGTGCTGTTTGAGCAACACGCAGAAAAGAGCCTCATGCCGGCCTCTAACGCCAAGCTCTATACAACCGCAGCGGCCCTCGACTTGCTAGGGGCAGATTTTCGCTATGAAACGGTTCTTTTCAGCGATGGCCCGATTCAAAATGGCGTGCTCAAGGGAAACCTCATAATTCGCGGCTCGGGAGATCCAACCATCGGTGCACGCTATGTTGATGGAGATCCTGCGCTTGTTTTCAGAAATTGGGCCCGTGCTTTACGTAACCTGAACATTACCCAAATTGAAGGGGATATCATCGGCGATGACGATTTGTTTGATGATCTTCTGCTGGGCTATGGCTGGAGTTGGGACGATGAACCGTACTATTATTCTGCTGAAATAGGCGCGCTTACATTCTACGACAACAGCATTCGATTCATTCTTGAAGGCCAGCATGTCGATGAGCCGGGTAAACTGCGCTGGGAGCCGTTTAACACATCTTATGTGGATGTAGTGAACAGCAGCATCACAGTACATCCGGATTCCAGTGATGATATTGAATATTCCCGCCGCCGCAATTTCAATACAATTGAAGCCATCGGCGAGATTTATCCGGCTGAAATAGACACCTCTTACATCACCGTTTCAAATCCAACTAAATACTTCACCCATGTGCTGCGTGAAGTACTCGTCCAGGAAGGCATCGTAGTAAAAGGCCGGCCGGTTGATGTGGATGAATTATCGATCAAACCCAAATACAACAGGGCTGAGCAACTCCTCGTGCACCGCTCTCCCCCACTATCCGAGATCATCGTCATTCTCAACAAAGAGAGCCAAAATCTGTATGCAGAGCTACTGATACGGACGATTGGTGTGCTTATGCCTGTAGCCGGCAAAGACAAGGAAACCAGTTCAGCTGAAATGGGCGTTTTTTCCGCCAAGGAAACGTATGGCCGCGCCCGCATGGATACCAGTTTGATCAAGCTGCTCGACGGTTCCGGTTTGTCACGCATGAACCTTGTAACCGCAAATATGACCGCAGATCTACTCAAATACATGTGGAATCATCGTGACAAAGAGGTGCGTGAAGCCTATTACAACTCTTTACCTATAGGTGGCATTGACGGCACATTGGAAGATAGATTCAGACGAAGTCCAACATTCAGAAACGTTCGCGCAAAGACCGGCACACTCACAGGTGCAAGTTCTTTGAGTGGCTACGTTTCAACTGCAGCCGGTACGCCAGTATTGTTTGTACTTATGTGTAATAATTATACGGTGAAGACCTCTGCTGTCCGCCGAACACAAAATGCAATCGTAACGCTGCTAGCAAGATACATGCAGTAGCATATATCTCTACGCAAGCTCTATCGTTTCACTTTCTCTGAACCATTTTTTGCCGCATATCGGCACATCAGGTCGCCTTTAATTGGAAAGATCTTGCATGGAAGTTAGGAATCATGCATCGCGTTCCGTTTATATCAGGAGCCACCTATCCCCACATCGCTATAAAAATCCCTAAAAACGAACCTAAATCGGGACTCATAAAAAAATTAGTGCAGCCCTTCTTTATTGCAGAACCCTTTCAAGGTTTTCTCCGTGTAAGACAGCCGTGAATTTCATATTGTAGCTTGAACAGGTAGAGACCATGGATAAAAAAAGTGAGAGAAGGATTCGTTCAACAACCGTTCTCGGCGTTCGCCACAACGGTCAGGTAGCTCTTGGTTCTGATGGACAGGCTACTCTTGGAAATACAGTAATGAAGCACAAGGCCCAAAAAGTAAGGTCTTTGCATGGAGGAAAAATTCTGGCAGGCTTCGCCGGCTCTACCGCGGATGCCTTCACGCTGTTCGAGCGTTTTGAAGAAAAACTTCAACAATACGGTGGTAATGTAACACGCGCTGCTGTTGAACTTGCAAAGGATTGGCGAACAGATCGTTTTTTAAGACGCCTGGAAGCTTTGCTTGCTGTTGCCTCAGAGGAACGACTTTTGCTGATTAGTGGCACAGGTGATGTAATTGAACCTGATGATGATATCGTTGCAATCGGTTCAGGCGGCTCATTTGCACTGGCTGCATCGCGTGCACTTGTTAAATATGGAAAAAATCTTTCAGCAAGGGAGATAGTAGAGGAAGGACTTTCTATTGCAGCTGATATCTGTATTTATACGAACCATCATATAAATATTCTTGAGCTTCAGGCATCTGAAGACGATAACTAAGTCTGTCCCGGTCTATATAGTATATTTATCTTACTAAGATCAGTGCCCTCGGCCTAAGTATTGAGGGTGCTCCGTTCTAAAATTTTCACGTCTGCTCCCCGCACTTCTCGTGTATCTATTACACACGTAATTACTTATTGAACCAATGAATTTAGTGTAACTAACTTTTCAAATGAATCACAGCAGATACGACAAGAACCGTTTGTGGAGGCAGGAAAACCTGACCGCCGTTCTTGTAGATTACCAAAACCTGTACAGCCTTCTTCTGAAGAGATTGTCAGATGAAACACACCCGGATGAGTTCATCATAGACATGCTCGAAGAGCTTCACAGATATTTACAAGGAAAAGATCTTTTTCAACTAGCCCTTTCTAACGCATATGCAGATTTTGGCTCTCTGCAGGGCGATGGACTATTTATTCAAAAATCTCTTTATCAATTGGGCTTTACACCCAAGTTTGTGCCAACAAGTATTGATGCCGCTGCACCGTCCATGCAACTATGTGTTGATGCCAACGACTTAATTTATTCGCGTCCCGATATCGATTCGTACGTCCTTATTTCAGGAAACAGCGTCCAACTCCCTCTTGTCCAACAACTAAAAGGGCATGGCAAGAACATGCTTGTTGTAACACTGGAAACGCATGCTGACCTGGAGCGCTCGCATCTACTGGGCCACGAAACGTTTCTCAATGCCGGCGACTTGCTGAGTGAAGGCGCTCGCAGGCAGTTAGGCAATGTTGCCAAAAGCACTGAAACCGTACGGGCCGGTAATGTTGGTCGGCGTTTCGCCCGCACATCTTTTACTGTTCAAAGAGATGTCGAATATCAGGAAGTAACAGATAGCCTCGCATATGAAACGCTGCGTGTTATCGAAGAACATTTTGGTCAATACGACGAGGTATACCTGACACCACTGCTACGAAAACTATCCGACTCGCTGGAAGATCATCTTAATGATCCCAAGTCGATTATCAACAAGCTTGAAGACGCCGGCGCAGTATGGCTGGAAAAGCGGCGTGGTTTCCCGTATGACTACACAGTGCTTCTCGTGGATAACGAACATCCCGACGTGCTGCAAATCAGGGAAGAGCTAGAAAGCCGGAGCCCTGGAGAATATGGCGACGGATATGGTGCCGCAAATTCTTATGCAGAGGAAAAAGTAGGATTTACAGAAGGCAAGAGCATTAAGAAGCCGGCAGCATTTCCCTCAGGAGATGGTGGCGATCTTGCTGATGAGCCTGCTGACGCCCCTGGTTCAGAGAACGAATTGAACCGGGAGTAAGAATCCAATATCCCCCCTCAGCGTGTAAGTACGCCGTGGATGATTACTATCTATTCAAGATGAAGGAAGAACTGACGCCCCGCCAGATTGTGGCGGAACTGGACAAATACATTATCGGGCAGAAAGAAGCCAAAAAGAGTGTCGCGATTGCGTTACGCAATCGCTGGCGCCGGCAAAATACGCCAGCAGAAATCCAAGACGAGATAATGCCCAACAACATTATCATGATTGGACCAACGGGTGTGGGTAAAACCGAAATTGCCAGGCGACTTGCCAAACTCTCTGGTGCCCCTTTTATCAAAGTTGAGGCGACCAAATTTACCGAAGTTGGTTATGTCGGTAGAGATGTAGAAAGCATGATCCGTGACCTTGCGGATATTGCCATCAACATCGTGCGTGAAGAATTTACAGAAGGCGTTCAGGAACGCGCACGTGAACTAGCGCAAGAAAGAATACTGGACATCCTGATTCCTCCAGTCAAAAAGGCGCCCGTCGGTGACATACTGCCAGGCCCTGGCTTTGTGATACAACAAAGCAAAACCGACAAAGACGAAGACGAAGAACCTTCTTCTGAAGCGGAGCTGCGAGACAGAACACGCAACAAATTCAGGGAAAAGCTTGGCCGCGGTGAATTGGATGAGCGTGAGGTAGAAATTGATGTTGCCTCCGATCAGACCCCTATGATGCAGGTCTTCGGCCCTATGGGCATGGAGGAGATGGGGATGAACATCCAGGAGATGTTTGGCAATATGGGTGGTAAAAAACGCAAGAAGCGCAGAATGCCCATTGCAGAAGCCAAAGAAATCCTCACGCAAGAGGAAGCTCAGAAGTTGATTGACATGGACAAGGTGACGAAAGAAGCCTTAACCCGTGTTGAGCAAGCCGGCATCGTCTTTATCGATGAAATTGACAAAGTAGCATCTCGCTCAGGAAAAGGAAGCGGACCTGATGTTTCGCGCGAAGGTGTTCAGCGCGACCTGCTCCCTATCGTTGAGGGCTCAAACGTGATGACAAAATACGGTATGGTAAAAACCGACCATATTCTGTTCATTGCCAGTGGTGCTTTTCACATCGCCAAACCGAGCGACCTGATTCCGGAATTACAGGGGCGGTTTCCTATTCGGGTTGAATTGAACAACCTGCATGAAGATGATTTCTACAAAATTCTGACGATTCCCAAGAACGCGCTGTTAAAACAATATGCCGCCCTGCTCCAGTCAGAAGGTGTTCATATTGAATTTGATGATGAAGCGGTCAAAGAAATAGCTGGTATTGCTGCAAAAGTAAACGCCGAAATTGAAAATATCGGTGCACGCCGGCTCCATACCATCCTGACCACACTCCTGGAAGAGATTCTTTTCGATGTACCTGATAATCCTGACTACAAGGATATCAAGATCGATGGAGACATGGTGAGGAAACAACTGGGCACTGTTGCTGAAGATAGAGACTTGAGTCAGTATATTCTTTAAATTCTGAATCGCTCTAATCACCGGCCTGCAGTCTCAGACGTGGCTAATACACTCAACGAATCTACACTACAAGTTTCTGTATTCCCTTTAAAGGCACAGGAAGGTCAGACGCGTTGGTCTAAATTATCTGCATCTTCGCCCCAATCCTCCCCTTTTGCGAGCCTTGCCTACGCAGAGGCCATTGTATCCCACTTTGGCCTGCGCTGCGAAATATGGCTGGTTTCCGACGACAAATCTGATGAGGCCGGCGCCCTTGTGTTTTACAAAAAACAGGGGCCTTTTAAGCGCGTAGTTGTCCCTGCGTTTACCCAATACTCCTCTTTGATATTGGCACAGGAGACACATGCATCAGCGCCTGTTATTCTCCTGCTGAAAAGCCTGGCGATTTCGTTTGACGATCTTCGGTTTCACTGCCATCCGGCCATTGCTGATACAGGATACTTTGAACAGGCAAAATGGCAAAAAAAAGCATATAATACCTACCAGATTGATCTGCTTACTTACGATTCAGCCCTGGCCGGCTGGTCCAAAAGCGCGCGCAGGAATTACAACAAACATCAGCAAAATTACAGTTTTACAGAAAACGCCCAGGCAATCAATCAGTGCATCACGCTTTGTGCAGAAGGTTATGGGCGTAACAATCGCACTTTCCCGGCCGATGCGCAAGCATTACTCGATATAGCCTCTGATCTGGAAATCCATCAAATGGTTCGCTGTTTTACTGTATCTTTGCAGGATAGCGAAAAACCAGAAGCCGGCATTGTAATTTTGCACGATGCCCACACGGCCTATTACTGGATTGCCGGCAGCAAGCCCGGGCCGGCAATGACGGTACTGATTGGCAAAGTTTTGAAAGAACTTAAACACGCAGAATTTGAGACCTTCGACTTTGTAGGCGCCAATACGCCAAGTATCGCAGAGTTTAAACGTAGATTTGGCCCCACATTACGACCCTACATCGCAGGCCTGGTTACGCCGAATCGTATACTGAACACGCTCCTCCGCACCAAGAGATTGATCCGAAGATAAACCCGATCATCTCAAACAAGTATCTTGCGTGATATAACCCTTTATGATGCCCACCTATAAGACCAACATACATAACAAGCCAGGGCCAGCGTGGGGCATATCCATGCTGCTGATATCTCTACTGTATGGTTTGTATCTCTTTCGCTTTGGGTATGGGTATGGTGCAAGCGACCAGGACGAGTTTATTCCATATCTACTCCGTTTAATAAACCCTTCGCTTTTCGAAAACGATTGGTTCGTGCAAACACAAACCGCGTCGTTTAACGTACGCACATACTTTGCCTGGCTACTTCGTGCATTTACCTTTGTAATGCCCGCCTGGCTTGCTGTTTTACTGGTGTATCTTGCTTCGTGGACCAGCATAGTGGTAGCACTTTACAAATTGGGAGATACACTCACATCCAATCGCTTGGCTGCGTTTACAAGTGTTGCGATAATCTGCTTGCTTACGCCCTTTTGGACGCTCGGAGGCAACGATCTTGTCCATAGCATGCTGGTGCCCAGTATGGCTGCCTGGGCTATTGGATTATGGGGTTTCGTCTTTTATCTGAAGAGACGTTATGTGCCGGCAGCTATTATGGCCGGCCTCGCAACACTTTTTCAGGCGCTGGTCGGCATTCAGATTATGCTCACTATTGGCTGCCTGCTTTGCTTTAGCTACGCCAGCAATGGTTATCCAGCTAAAGACCTGAAAGTTATTGGTCAGAGTTGTTTGGCCTATTTGTTATCAGCTGCGGCAACGCTCATTCCACTTGTTAGCCAACAACTGGCCCCCGATACTATAAGTTTGTCTTCCGCGATTTCTTCAACCCTCGCGCCGGCGCCTACACAGTTTTACATCATGGCGCTATTCAGGAATCCGCATCATTACCTGTTCAATTCATTTGATAAGGTCAGATTGATCCAGTTTTTCATTCTGGTGCTTGCCGGCTACCTCGCTCTGTTGAAGATGCAGCAGCATGATTCTTCGTTCAAAAGATTATTCTTTACCCGTGTTCTTGCAATCGTTTCTGCCTTTTGTGTTATTGCATTTTTAGGCACCGAGGTCCGACCTGTCTTGTTCATTGCAAAGCTGCAGTTATTCAAAATGACCATTTTGATCAAAGTGATTATGGTTATTTCGTTAAGCGCTTTTATCGTCAAGCGCTTGCCGGCTAAACTCAGTGCATGGATCGAACAAACTGTTTTTGAACACCCTCTGAGATTGTTGGCCTGCTTCGTCGTCACTGTACTTGCA
>JBGCEN010000554.1:0-28566 GCA_045106435.1 Rhodothermales bacterium | reverse complement strand
ACATGGATAACTTAAACGGCGAAGACTCAAAAGGTATGTCTAACATCGAGATAGCGCTTAAAAACCCTTCAACATTGGACATTCCTTGATCGGTGTTCGATATTCGAGACTTTGTCCAAAAGGACAAAGTCGAGCTTAGTGTAGTGTCAAGTATATTATTGTCTGGTTTTTCAATGATTGCAGAAGAGCACATGAGAGAAAGAGGGGCAAGAGGATTTGGTTTTTCCCTCTTTCTCTCTTCTCGTTAACCCTCTTCATACACGTGCTGTTAAATAACTAATTTGACACTGCCCGAGGTTATTCCCAGTGTCTACCTTGTTCTGCCTGTTTCTGAGAAATAAGTTTGCCGAAGAGCCTGCCTCCAATCACGTTGAGGGCCGGCTCTTTGCATTTTGCTCTTCATTGTGTACCCCGCATCTCCATGAAAGGGATCCTGAAGTCCTGCACTACCACTGCAATTGATTCGGATGTTTGCTTCGAACATTTGGTCGGAATGGATCCTTCCTGCGGCGGCAAAATCGTCGGTCTCTGATCAGAATGACATGATGATGCTACTGAGTCATTTCAGCAATGACCCAAGATAGTGTTGCATGATGGCCATCGTCATTATTTTTTAGACATAAAAAAACTGGTGCATGAAGGCATTTCTTCATGCACCAGTATAAAATGGTTAAGCGATATTTTGGAAGTTTTTATCGCTTGAAATCTCCAAGGTCTCTTGTAATGCGAGAAGCAATCTTATCCAGAATTTCCGGTTTAGAGTAATAGGCGGCGTCTATTCTTTCCTGGATTTCTTGTTTTCGTTCAGCGCTGAGCCGTGGGATATCTGCAAGGGCTTCCCGGGCTTGCTCTAGCTCCTGAAGTCTTTTTTGATTTTCTGCTAAAACACGGCGTGCTTCTTCAGAGATATCAACACTATCCTGTAATTCTTGTTTTTCTTCAGGCAGGTCCTTATGTGTTACTATCCGTCCATCAGGATTGTTGATTTGATCGACGCTGCGTTGTTTCAAATTCTTTGAGGTTGAAACACTGCCGTTTGTTATGTCACCTATATTCATAGGACTATTAAGTAATCGCTTTTTTAAGGGCTGCAAGCAAAAACACAGATAGTATCGACTTTATGTGCCAGAACTTAAATGTTGTGAAGGCAGATACTGCCTTCATTGGGATGGTTTTTCCCGTTCGAGGTTCCGGTAACAAGGCTTAATCAACCTAAAAAGTGTTTATGCACACACGAATCATATTTGTCTGGTGAGTGTGCATAATATATGCCGAAGTCTAAGCCGGCTTGTTATCTAATGGCTTATCCCTTTTAATCCTTTGTACAACGCGTGGGGGCTTATTTGGTAAATCAGCAAATCGTGACTTAGTACTATTGCAGACTGGCTGTGTACCGCAACGTGCTTGAAATGAAGCTTAACCGAGAAGCTTTTTGGTAATGAATTGCCGGCGCTGGTGTCCTGTGTTATAAGATCTGTCTGCCCGTTTAAATTGATCCAGCTGCTGCAGCTGCTGAAGCATTTCCTCTTCCTTTGAGTTCATGGCTTCCACAATTTCTTGAAACTGTTGCTCAATTGCCTGGGTGTCGGATGCACTCATATCGGTGCTTTTATACCCAGACGCTTTGAGTTCGTTGATGAACTCCTCTCGTTTGTCCACCAGGTTGTAAAAAGAATCGATATCGTTTGCGTCCAGTGCCTGCTTTATAAGCGTGCCTACCTTTAATATCTTTTTGATTGAGTCGTCCATAATCGTTTTTCAGCTTTTAAAAGCTGTATTTGACCGTACGTTGGATGACATGTGCGAGATGAAGCATTGCTTCGTAAGGAATACTACGTAAGGAATGCGACGTACGAAATGATATAAAAAGACCATAGATCAAAAAGCTTGATCTATGGTCTGAAGAATCACGCGAGGGGCAAGGTTTTTTACGTGCTAGAAGGCAAATAAACTTGCTTGTTGGCCTTCAAACAAAGTGATTGCTTCCTGCAATCTGGCAAATTCACCGCGCAGTTGTTCTTCTCGTCGAGCAAGGCTCTCTTCGAAGCGAGTGATTCGGCTGTCAACTGTACGGATGCGCGTTTCGAGGTTTTCTTCACGCGACTGAATGAAGCCACCAAATCCAAGGTAGTCTTCGATTCGACTGCTGAGCCGGTTCGCAACGCCATCATCGCCGGCAAAAAGTGTGCGCACATTTTCAGGATCCGCCTCGATTGCCTGTATAAGTGCGTCGGCATCCTCGAGCCTCAAGGAGCCATCTGAGTCAATGTCGAGCCCGATTTCAGTGATTTGCGTAGGCGCATCTGAAGGCTGTCCGGTTACTTGCTGAATCACGTCAGCACGCATGTTGAACCGGAGAGATGTAAAGGTCGAATCGCCCGCGAATGTACCGCGTTCGCCTGTTTCACCATCTACAGTTGACCTTGTTTTGATATAACTAAGGATATCGTTGTACTTTTCGATAAAGTCATTGATCTCTCCTTCGATGGCAGACGAGTCTGATACAACACTAAAATCAGTTGGCGATGTTGACGTCTCATTGAGCGTCAGTGTGACCCCGTTAACAGCGTCGTTAACCTGGTTGGTATTACGATACATCGTAAGCCCATTGAGGTCAAATTTGCTGGTCAGGTCGGAAGTATCTTCACTGGTGCCAACAAAAGACGCCTGCCCTCCACTGGCTCCAGAGACCACGCTGGCATCGCTTACACCGAGATAAGATAGCAGACCATCGGTGTCTGATTCAAAATTGAGGCGGTTTGAATATCCTGTTTGGCCAGAGCGAATAGAGATGCGTGCCGTGTCCGATGTTTCGTTTACAACCGAAGCACTTGCTCTGTTGTCTCCATCGATGGTTTCTGCATCGTATGCAGCTGTCATGGCCGCATTGATTGCATCAGCAACTTCTTGCATAACCGTTTCATCATCGCTATTGGAGATATCAACAGAAATGCTCAACGTTTCTCTGTTATCAGGATCTGCGTCCGTTGGATTGGCAACGCTGATACTAAATGACTTTGTGCCGGTACCCAGGGCTGATACAATATCAGTGCTGGCGGCATTGAACCGATCGGATAGCCGGGTATCTGTTGACGCCAGGCGTTCAATCTGAAGGCTATGAGATCCGAATACGGCCGTGTCAGATGCTTTTGCACTGAATGCAGTCGTATCGCTAAGGTTAATGGTTCGGCTATCGAAAGGATGCGAAACAGGATCCAGAAAGCTATCAAGGATAGAATCCAATGCTGTGATTCTGGTATCCAGATCGCTCAAGATGCTTTTGTCACGCTCCAGATTAAACTTGGTGCTATCCAGGTTAACGCGAGGCTGACTCTCAAGGACCAGCATCTGCTGAATGAGAATCTCATAAGGATCACTTTCGCGAAACGCTTGAGCCGAAGAATTGATTAACATAATACGTAACGGTTTAAATTCATCTCGCTAGTTAGAAAGGGCTTACATCTGATGCTACCGGGGCACGGAGGCATTGGGCGCTTTCTGAATGATTCGATGAACATGATTCGGTTAGCATGAATCGGATTGAATTATTCAGGTTGCTTCGTGCTGAAGGTTCAGGCACTACCTGTTACAAGATGTTAACGAGAACATTGGGGTGAATTGTTGTAGTTGATGAAGTTGTCAGGTTCTGTAGATAAATACCAAGGACGAACAGCATGGCAATACTTCATCAAGTTGGGCAGATTATTATGCCGGTTGAGCCGTGTGAATGCTTTCTTTCCAGGTGTCTCTCAGGTCGCTTAACATTTCAGCAATCTGGTTAAGGTCGCCAGAAACGCTCTCACGCATGCAGAACTCATAAATCTGCGAAAGACGGATGGCGATATCGCCCCCTTCTTCGAAGTTGAGAGACGATATAAGCTCGATCAAGACTTTTCTCAGCTTGATGCGGTCGTCGTTGTTACACGCAAGAATAGAAAGGTCATAAAGTTTAGTGACCAACTGTGTCGGAGATGCTGATAGCACGTCCTGACGTTGATATTGCTGTGCAGCTTGGTTTGTAAACATAGCCGATTAGATGGAGGATGATGATTGTGGTCTAGGCCGCGGGGAAGAACGCATTACAATGGATAATCAAGGCCGGCTTTGCTCGGAAGTATTTTCCATGCAAGGTCGGCTTTTCCACTCTGGATGCGCATTCTGCGCTTCGACCGCTGAGTAAGCTATCGACAATATCAGCGTATCCTTAAATGCGTAAAGTCGTTCTTATTTAAGCATACTTGCATACGTGGGGAGGGGAGAGGCTATAAGAAAAGGCTGATATCACTACATGCATTTATTTTGGTACGCTTTAGGCATTCCGAGTCATTGAAATCTTAATTATGCCAGTGGTACCAAGAGCCTTCTTAGATACTGCTGGCGCTTGAAAGACAAATTTGACTTAAAAGGTGAAATACATGGAAGGTCGTGAAAACGATGTCCTCCGAGCATTTGAGCGAGCGCAGCAAACTCTCGAGGCAGGAGATTTAGAGGAAGCAAAAAAGATCTTTGAAACACTGGATTTTGAGGCGCTGAATGAAGTTGAGCCGGATGACGCATTAGCTGCTCGTGTATTGGCACTACAGCTTTGTATCCTCCAAGAGCGCTACAACGATGCGCTGTATCATGCAGATGCCGCATTGGACCTAACATCGAATGAGCCCCTGATCCATCATTTGGCCGGCCAGGCTATGTGGGCGCAGGGCCATTTTCGTACAGCAGCCGAGATGTTGATTTACGCAGCTGAACTCATTGATGGCGTTCACGAAAATGTAGAACCTTTCTCGTTTGATGTAGATCGGGCACAAGTCTACTACATGGCTGCAGAAGCGTGTCGCACGTTTGACCAGGAATCTGCCGCAGAGCGATTTTATCAGGCTGCACTGGAGCATACGCGCGAAATGAGTGGCGCTCGTGCCTCCTAGCTTACGTTTCAGAGCAGTACATCTCTTAATCGTGCATTTCGAAAGCAGTTAGGCGCCATGCTGTGCTGTAACTGGGCAACTTTAGTAACGCTTTCTAAAACACCTGCGATGTTAGAAATTCCAAATGAGCAACCAAAGCGACAGCTGCAACCTACGCTGTCCCTTTGCATGATTGTAAAAAACGAGGAAGAAAACCTCGGTAAGTGCCTCTCGCTGGCCCGTCCCCATGTAGATGAAATAGTCATCGTTGATACAGGCTCAACGGACAGAACCCTCGAAATAGCACGGCAATATGCTGATGTGCTCGATGAGATCGAATGGCCGGGGTCTTTTTCTGTTGCCCGTAACCACAGCTTGTCTCTTGCAAAATCAGATTATATCCTGATTCTTGACGGCGATGAATATATCGAAGACCAGGGCGCGTGGGAGCGTATTCGAAACAGCCTTGGCTTGCTCGATATTGCTGCGCTGTTGCTTCCCGTCAAAAACCTGCTCAGCGAGACCAATGTGGTGTGTGCCGATTTGTTCTGGCAGGAGCGGATTCTGAGAAACCATCCAGACATCCGGTACCATGGTAGCGTACACAACCAGGTGATGGAGTCGATCATGGCGCATGCTGAGCAAACGGGCCGGCATATCGTTCGCCTTGAAGCAGAAATTGTACACACAGGGTATTCGCTTTCTGAAGAGGATATGGTAAACAAATACCAGACGCGTGTTGATTTACTAAAACATGAATATGAAAACCCGAAAGATGAAGTGTACAAGGCATACTATGGGTATCAGTTAGGCCTCATCTACTATATCATGCGTCGTAATGAAGAAGCAGCGCAGCTTTTTAATTCGATTGATTATGATGTACTGACAATGGAAAACGCGTTTTACACGCGCCTTCTTGGGGCGCAGACTTCCTTGCGTTTAAACGACCTTGGTTCAACGCTGGTGCACTGCAACGAGATGCTGCGCATAAATCCGAACGAGCCGGTGGGATACTACCTGACGGGCGTTACCTTGCTTCGTAACCGCTCCGTTCAAGAAGGCATGCTGATGCTGTTGCAGGCGTATAACGTCAACGACAGCGCTGACAGCCATATTCGCTTTGTTATCAATCCTCGTGTCCTGATCGAACATATGAGCAGGGCTTGTAAAGGCGTTGGAATGAACAGCCATGCTGAAATCTTCGATGACATGCTCAAGGAAGAGGAGGTTGATAACGAGAAGGTTAAAGAGTATATCTCGCATCTCCAGTCTGCCTTTGTAAACGCAGAAGCAGAAATGGCTTGACGATTGACAAGTGCCGAGTTTCGAATGCCGAGTGACGAGTGTTTGGAATTAACGCGAGCGTTCAGGTAGGCGTTCTTCTGTAATATCTTACTCTTAATAAAAAACCGCTCTCCAGTTAGACTGAAGAGCGGTTTTTTTTCCGCTTTTAGGTACGTCCCTCCACGAGAACATGTACGCCAGAACCGTCCCAGAGGGTTGCCTGCTCTAGAGCAATGACAATACGACCTGTGGAGCGAGGTTGGCCTGTGAAATCGCGGCTACACCTGTCTGCTGTAGGATCTGAAGCTTCACAATCTCGATCTGCTCCTTAGCGAAGTCAGCGTCGAGTATGCGGCTACGAGCAGCTTCCTGGTTAATCATGTTGATATTCAGATTCTCTTCCTTGAAGGAAAGTGCTTTCTGATTATCACCAAGCGTACCAAGAGTACTTGCAATCGTGTTGATTGCTGAGTCGATGTTGGTAAGAGATGCATTTGCCGAGGCAGATGATGTAACGTCAAGGCTCGTAGAACCTACGCTAAGTGCACCTGTTGAGATAGCGCCTACAGTTACTGCGAATGTGTCAGAATCTGAAGCGCCTACCTGGAAATTAAATGCGCCTGAAGAGAAAACAGTGACTCCATTAAAGGTAGAACTACTGATAATAGAGTTGATTTCTGTAGAGAGCGCGTTCAACTGGTTGTCCACGAGACGACGTTCGAAGCTACCCAGTGTGTCATTAGCACCCTGAATCACTTTTTCTTTCATCGTGAAGAGAATCTCCTGAATCGTAGTCAGGCCACCCTCTGCCACACTCAACATTGCCTTCGCATCACCGATATTCGCAAGGGCCTGAGCCTGTCCGCGAACCCGAGATTCGAGCTTCATTGAGATGGAAAAACCAGCTGAATCATCCTCGGCACGATTTATGCGCTTGCCTGTAGCGAGACGCAGCTGACGTGAACCTAGGTCCGCGTTAGATTTCTGCAACTCTAAAAGCGACTGCATCGACTGGATGTTGGTGT
Organism: Rhodothermales bacterium; assembly: GCA_045106435.1. Lineage (GTDB taxonomy): Bacteria > Bacteroidota > Rhodothermia > Rhodothermales > JAHQVL01 > JBCCIM01. The sequence goes on along the minus strand of JBGCEN010000554.1, from coordinate 21,356 downwards.
TTACGCGTGTTAAATCTCCGAATGCCATGATCCTTCCTCCGATTGTGTTGGTTATTGGCTTGAGGAGTTCCGAGTTTGGAAGGTAGTGCGAGTACTTTCCTTACTCATTACTCGGCGGATTTTCCGCCTTTGGCAGCACGCAACGGTCTTGCGAGATTCGATTGCGTGCTGCCTTTTATGTTTACAGTTGTTGTTACATTAGTTAAGGCGTTTACCCACACCCACATCCTACTGGAGGAGTGCGAGAATTGCCTGGGGTGCCAGGTTAGAGTTGACGAGCGCGTTAATCCCTGTTTGCTGCAGGATCTGCAGTTTAGCGATTTCCATTTGCTCCTTGGCAAAATCGGCGTCCGCAATTCTACTTCTGGCTGATTCATTACTGATGATCTGAGTTGAAACGTTTTCCTCTCTGAAAGACAAGGCTTTCTGAGCGTTTCCAAGGCCGGCCATCAGGCTGGCAATGGTCTGGATCGTCGTGTCAATTCCACCAAGTGACGACGTTGCTGAAGCCGCTGATGAAACGTTGAGACTCGTCGATGCAACACCAAGGCTAGATGCATCCAAGGCACCTACTGATACCGAGAATAGGTTGTTACTCGACGGACCTACCATAAACGTCAAGGCAGATGATGTAAAAATGCTTCTGCTTATGAATAGGGTGCTACTGATAATCGAATTGATTTCGGTAGAGAGTGCGTTTAGTTGGGATTTGATTAAAACCCTTTCTTCGCTTCCCAGTGTGTCGTTACCACCCTGGATTATCTTCTCTTTCATTGTGCCGACGATATCCATAATTGTATTAAGGCTACCCTCAGCAACGTTTAGCATGCTCTTGGCATCTCCGATATTTGCGAGTGCTTGTGCCTGGCCACGTAAACGTGATTCAAGCTTCTTTGAGATCGAATAACCAGCTGAGTCGTCTTCTGCCCGGTTGATGCGACTTCCTGTTGACAGGCGTAATTGTCGCATACCGAGTGAACCATTGGTTCTGTAAAGTCGGTTCAGGGCATCCAATGACTGGACGTTGGTATTAATTCGAGCAAGATCTCCAAATGCTCCCATGGTTATTTCTGGAATGGTTTAACATATAAGGTTCTGGCGTAGAGAATTTTTAGCTCTAGATGCTGTATCGGTGGGAGTAGAGATGACTTAAGTATTGGCTTACAAAAAAGACCTGTTACTTACCAAGGTGCTTTAATTAGATGTTGGTTTTTAGTGATTGGCTTTTTGTCTCGTGCTCTTGCAAGATGTGCGCTTACGATATGTTTGCCGCTAATAGCTGCTAACTAACGACCTTGAATAGTCCGGAAGCTTTTTCGAAAATACGGACTTTTATCCCTCTTCTCACATGCCTTCATCGCTTCATTTGCACTACCAACTAATGCGAATCAGGAGTTGAGTCCTGTATTCCATTTTGATTCAACTTTTACGCTTGTCATCCTCAACTTGATTGGGGATCCATGAGAGTATTCAGAAAAGACAGCATGACCAGAGATCATCTGAACTGTGCAGTGCTTCAAGCAGGTCAATCAATCCAATAAGATATCTTGTTATTGTAACTCTCATGGATCCCCGATCAAGTCGGGGAAGACGAAGGCGTAAGGTCGCCGTAAAACCAAAATCCAACGCTTCATTCTCACTACCAACTAACCACTAAAAACCAGCAACTAAAAAACGCCGCACCCCGCTTGAAGCGGAGTGCGGCGTAAAACCCTGCACGTTAGTTTGTAAGAACGCCCGTGCGGGCGTAATCCCTCAGGATAGATTGGCCTACAATAGGGACAATACTACCTGTGGGGCAAGGTTGGCCTGAGATATTGCAGCAACACCTGTCTGCTGTAAGATCTGCAGTTTCACGATCTCGATCTGCTCCTTAGCAAAGTCGGCATCAGAAATACGGCTACGTGCTGATTCCTGATTGATCATGTTGATGTTCAGGTTCTCCGCTTTGAAAGTAAGTGAAGCCTGATTGTCACCAAGACTGGCCAGTGTTGACGCAATCGTTTCGATCGCTGTGTCAATGTTGCCAAGCGTTGTGTTGGCAGAAGTTGCAGACTCAACGCTGATTGCTGTAGATCCAACGCTAAGTGCGCCGGTAGACATGCCACCTACAGTTACAGAGAAGGTATCAGAGTCTGCTGAACCAACCTGGAAGCTGAACGCGCCAGAAGTAAATACGCTCACGCCGTTAAACGTAGAGCTACTTACGATAGAGTTGATCTCTGTAGACAGTGCATTCAACTGGTTGTCGATAAGCCGGCGCTCAAAGCTACCCAGTGTGTCATTGGCACCCTGGATTGTTTTCTCCTTCATCGTCATCAGGATCTCCTGAATCGTCGTCAGGCTGCCTTCTGCGATGCTAAGCATAGATTTAGCATCACCGATGTTAGCAAGCGCCTGAGCCTGCCCACGAACTCTTGATTCGAGTTTCATGGAGATTGAAAAGCCAGCTGAATCGTCTTCTGCAGAGTTGATGCGTGATCCTGTTGCAAGACGCAACTGGCGCATACCGAGCTCTGAGTTGTTTTTCTGCAGCTCAGCAAGTGACTGCATGGACTGGATGTTGGTGTTTACTCTTGTTAAATCTCCAAATGCCATGATTCTTCCTCCGAATATTTGGCTTTGTATAAGGGTTGCCGGCAGGACTGGTGCGAACAATCCTGCTTGCATTGGCGATCATTTCGCCGAAAAGCTTGCGACTAAGCCGCTTGCTTGTGGGTATGGCCTTTTGAGCTATAGATCTGTGTAGTAAAGCGTCTGCGCATTGGCAGTACATCTCGTTCTACTCAAATACAGTTAAGCAAGTATGCAAGAAGAGGCAATATTTACCAGTAACATTCCTGCTGAGCTCTGTGCAGGCTTGTGTTAGTGGTTTGCTTGGGTTACACCAACATTGAAAGCATATTCTTTATTATTCGGGTGTTGCCCAAACAAACTGCTGGTTTCTTTCTTCTTGCGCTTTTGCCGGCTCGTTCAACGTTTGCTTTCAGATCTGCAGATCCGTCCACATCGTTTCCCGTGGGTACCGCCAAAAGCGTTTATTCTTGCTTTACCATGCATCTATAGCACGTATTGAGACCATGTTGATTTGTCTGATCCGGATAGAAACGAGCGCTGTGTACCTGAATTCGAGGAATGATTGACGCTGTGAAGCAGTCTGTATTTCCAGAATGTGTGATGCACAATGCTCATCTTTTACCTATCAAACGTGGGATTTGGGTCCTGGTCGTATTTCCAGAAGTGTTCTCGTTCTTCACAGATTGATTATCACTTCGATGTATGTAAGCGGAAATATTTTCCATGCTTTGTATATCGGTAGGGGGCATGGGGACTAAAGGTGCTGCTTAAAAAATAGATTGGTTTGATTCGGGTTTCGTGTTTAATGTTCAACGTTTAGGGTTGGGGATGAGCTCTGGAGTGTGTAGGAGGCTATATCAAAAGAATTTAAAATTCTTGAATATGTCATCCTGACGAAGGAAGGATCTTTGTGAAACGGAAGGAATCAGCCTTGCACAGATCCCCCAATCAAGTTGAGGGCAGGCTCTTCCTTCGTCAGGATGACACATGGGACGAATTTCGCTTCCCTGTCAGCAGCTTAGGTATTCAATGAAACCCCTCCTCCTATATGTTGCAATCCCAACAACTCGGCATTCGGCACTCGGCATTCCCAAGGTCACTCGCCGCTTGGCACTCCATACTGTCGAATGTACAGGTTCTGTGAGGGGTATTTACATTCCTGCGCATGTGCCTTGACGATTTCAAGGTACGCGGTGCGTCTTTCCCAGTATGCCTCACTGCTCAATTGGGAAAGTGCCAGTGTCAGTGGGTCAAAACTGTAGCCGGAAACGGTTTCTGCTTACAAAATATAGTGCTCTTTGGAGAAATCAAGATCCCCAATTACATGCCACAGCCTTGCAGTGCCATCGTTGCTCCATGAAAGGATGCGGGGCTAAGAAAAACGTCGTAGGTAACTGGATCCAGCATACTGAAGCTTCTTCCCGCTCATGTTAAGGGGTAAAATAACGCAAGTTGTGTGCATTCCCTTTGTCATGCTAAACGAAGTGAAGTAGCTGGTATTTATTGATCGTTTGAAACTATTTCAAGCTTTCATTTCAAACAGATCCTTCACGTACGTGCAGGATGACACGTTTGAGGTACGTAATTCTATACCACACAACCTGGGTTAAAGTAAGCATTTCAGTTTAGAAGCGAAATGGCAGGATCAAGGGAGTTACGAACGCCGAATGCCGAATGGTGAGTTTCAATATTCGAAACGCGCCACTCGGCATTCGGCACTCTCTTGATTCGGACTCGAATCAAGGATTTAGGTTCAGCGCCCCTGACTCCGTCAATTTCCTGGCTTCATCAATTTCGCCTTCCTTGATACAGAGGGCGACGAGCCGGCGGCGGAGGAGTTCGTTTCTGGGTTGCTTGGCGTATACTTTTCGGTAGATGGGTAATGCTTTACCGCTCCAGCCTTGCTGTACGAGGGTTTGGAGCAGGGCATCGGTGAATTCAAGCGGGTTTGAAGAAGCCAGTAAGGCTGCCGCTTCTGCTGCATCGTCGGGCTGGCGACGGTAGAGGGCCAGTCTGAACCAGTCTTCCTGCAAGCCAGTCGGCATGGTTTTAACGCCTTTGGGGAAAGCTTTGCGAAGATGTGCGTCTACTTCGTCCCACGCTTTTAACCGCCACTGGCAGGAAGCAGCACAAAGGTTACGTTCTCTTTTTGATAAGACCACATCCCACTCTGCAACCCGACTGGAAACGCGAATGCCCATCAGGTAATCGTATGCTTCTGTGTAATGATGGTGCGCCATCATTACATCTATTTTAATGCGATGGGCCAGCCACTGGTTTGAAAACAGCTCCAGCGACTGATCGGCCAACCGGACTGCGTTTTCATTTTTGCCGGCCTGCCACATGGAGACTGCCATGCCCGATTTAATCTCGGCCGCTTCTGCACCTTCAGATTTATTCCCATTGCTCAAAATCATTCGCAGCGATAGAGCCCTTGGATCAGCCATTCTATGCTGCAAGGTAGAGAGTGGCGTTGCGCCGGCTGTTTTTACTTTGCTACGTTGGCCAGGTGCAAGCACCGGTATCTTGTAATTTGCAAGAAATGAATGCTGCGGCTCGAGAGAAAGGGAATTTATCATGACAGTCTTTTTTCAACACAGTAAATAGTTCACCCATGTAGGCAAGTAAGGAATTGCCTGTTTTAGGTTTGCTTACAAAGGGCACGATGTAAGGTCAGGTTGGATATGGCAGGATACATTCGACAGCCGGAAGAGGAGAATGGAAGACTAAACACTTTGCCTCCCATGTATCCTTTCTTCCCGTCCTCCCATCAAAAGTATCTCGTTGGATTACCTGTCAAAGTGCTTTTAAATGAAGTTCAATAGAGAGTTCTGCAGAATACTTCCGGTCAACTGCAGGGAAGTTTGCAGGCTTGATTGTGCCTTCTGGAAATCGAGAATGGCTTCAGCGAGATCTATTTCTTCCTCATCAGAACGCTGCCGGCTAAGTGCAAGAGACGATTCTGCCAACTGACTCTCTGAGAGATCGAGACGATTCACGATGCCGCCGATTTCTGCGCCGAGGCTGATAAAATGATCACGACTGGCTTCGATCTGGGCAATGCCGGTTGCCATTGCATCAACATCGTTGGCCCGTAGCGCATCAATCATGTTTTGGATGCTTTCCGTAGCAGTGAAATCGCTCGTGCCGTCGTTGTTTTGATCAACAGCGAGTAAGCGGCTTCCATCGATATTGATATTTAATGTATCATCCGGGCCGATTTGCCGGGCTACGGTGTCGTTGTTGCCATAATACACAACATTGGCACCATCAGCTGCAGGGTCTGCACCATCAATGGCGAAAGGTTTTTCGCCGGTACGTGTACCTGAATACATGTATTCTTCGCCGGCTTTTGAATTGAGTAAACCAACAACGTTTTCCAACATGCTTTCGAGGAATGCGGCCGTTTCTTCGCGCTCTGATTCTGTAAGCGTCGAATTGGTTGCGCGCACACCTTGCTGATAGGCTTCGGCAAATACGTCTGAGACCAAGTCCAGATTTTCCTGCGTATGATCCAGCCAGCCGCGGGCATCTGTAATGGTCCGGTTAAACTGTTCATACCGTTGCTCGAGTAATTCCAGTTGTCTTGCACGCTGGAATGCGCTGGCATCGTCAGAAGGCCGGTTTACACGCCGGCCTGTGTTGAGACGCTCTTGCGTTTGCGCAAGGTCTCTGAGTTTGGGCGATAAGTTATCCGTCAGTGAGGCTGAAGATAAACTTGTAGCTCTTGAAAGGGGACTAGAGTCCATATTCGTTGGGCGTTTGAAAAGATTCGTAAAAAAACTGCGTTTTTTTGAGTTCTGGGTTCAATGTTCAGGGTTCAAGGTTTAATTTTCACCTACTGAAAACTGAAAACTGAAAACTGAAAACTGAAAACTGAAAACTGAAAACTGAAAACTGCTAAATCGAAAGCAGGGCGTCGAACATGGACTGGGCCGTGTTGAGTACCCGTGCGGCAGCTGAGAAGGCTTGCTGAAATTGGATCAGGTTGGTTAACTCTTCATTCACTGAAACGCCGGAAGCACCTTGCTCTAACGCATCCAGGTAATTAACCACAGCCAGATGGCCATCGTATTGGGCGGTTGCTGTTTCCAGCTTACTGCCAATGCCGCTGACAACACTGATCGAGAAGTTCTCAAATGTCTGGTCGCTGAGCGTGCCTTGCGAAACTGTGCGCTCGGCAAGAATCGCTGCTGCAATGTCGTTGTCGCCAATGGCTGTTGGGTCTGCATTATCCGATGCGGCGATGAATCGCGCTTCAGCGATGTCAGCGGAAATCGAAATGGTACCTGCAGCCACGCCGGCTGGATTGAAGAAATTTCTACCTGTATTGCCGTCTAATCCGTAGCCTGTGCTATGTAACGTGTTGATGCGATCAACAAGAGAAGAGGCAAGCGTATCCAGGTTCTGACGGGTATCTGCTATGGTATTGCCGGCTGTGCGAAGCAGCGCGCCGATGCGGCCATCGTCGCCGGCTGGTGCATTATAGGCTATGCCAGAGCTTTGAAACGTCAATGTTGGCGTTGCACCCGAGGTGTCGAGCGTAAGCGGCTCCACATCCCGTCCTTGTACAACGGTTACGCCATTGATTGAAATGTTGTAGGTCTCCAGATCTGTAATTTCAACGTGCACCGGCGCCAGCTCTGAAAGCTCCGTGACCAACAGGGCGCGTTCGTCTTCTGCAGTCAGGTCAGCCCTGTTGCCCGCACGGCCGGCTTGAATGGAAACATTCAATTCTGCTATGCGCTGTATCTTTTCATTGAACTCATCTACCGTATCACTCAGATCATTTGTGATCTGCGTTTCCAGCCGATCAAGATCTGTCCCGATTCTGTTCAATGTGCCGGCGAGCGCGTTGCCGCGTGCCAGCAAAGATTGACGCACACCAATGTCTTCGGGATTATTGGAGAGATCGCTCCAGGCATTCCAAAACTGGTTAAGTACATCAGATAATGAGCCGTCGACGTTTACCGGAAGCAGGTTTTCAACCGCTGCCAGTAGTCTGGATTCTTCATCAGCTGCGCCAAGGCCAGCTCTGGCTTCCCAGGCAGACGAGGCAAGCAACTGGTCGCGAACGCTGTCGATGCTTTGAATAGAAACCCCGAGGCCAAGACTGGTATTGATCGGGTTCTGGATCTGGACACCATTGCTGCTAATTGAATCAGCACGCAGTTCGATGCGCCGGCGGCGGTATCCTTCTGTTTGTTCGTTTGCTATGTTCTGGCCAATGGTATTGATGGCCGCCGAATTTACCTCGAATGAACGACGAGTTAATTCGATGAGTTGGTTAATACTCATAATATTAATAGGGAATTTCGATTCTGAAAAGGAAGATCAGCCAACTTTATTGACCATCATGCGTCGGTTGGCTGCGAGTTTTTTGTTGCCCGTGGCGGTATAGATTTGAACCGGCGTTGGAGAAGTTGCACCATGAATAGCCTCGATAAGCGATTGGCCGAGATGCAGTGCATATTGTAGCGAGTAAGCAAGCTCTTTACAGCTTTCTTTTACTGCTGTAGCTTCGCCGGGTAAATCCGCTGCAAGCTTTGCAAGTTGAGATTTTAGCTCACGATCTGGCAGTTCTGAGGCCAGTGCGATAACCAGTGGTTTGAGCTTTGTTTTTTCCTTTTTCAGATCAAGGATCTTTGCCATTTTGCTGACAATCTCTTTCCGCTCGTTTCTCATCTTATACAACGTATTGACTTCTTGGCTGGTCATTAGCGTTGTATCTTCAATGAGTTCTCTGTCTTGTTTTCGTAAGGCGCTCAATTGGCGATCCACATGCGTTTTGATGCCGCTCATCGCGGCACTTTCGTTTTGCAGTCGTTCAGCCAGCTGTTGTGCGAGCGCTGCCAGTTGGGCTTTCTTTTCTTGTTTGTCCATATTCCCTGAAGTGAATTTTATGTTTTCAGTTTTCAGTTTTCAGTTTTCAGTGACCGCAGTGTTAGACTGATAACTGCAAACTGAAAACTGAAAACTTGCCTACTTCCTCTGCCACTGCTCCAGTACGAGTGAAGAAATGTTAAATGTACCGTTGTCCACGAGATGATCGGTTAGTACTTCCGTCATTACGCGGCGTTGTGTGTCTCCATAAGCTTTCATCCATCCCGGACCGTCTTCACCTGCCAGGTTCGATTTGAAGAGTTGCTCGGTCATGACGTTGACAAATTGCTCTACGAGCACTTTTTCAAACGTTTTTGCTGCTTCTTCCGGGGTGTCGATGCGCGGCTTGTCATTTGGGTCAAGCCGGCTTTGTCTGTTTACGGATGTTTGCTTAACATCCTGTGCTTGTTGCAAAACGCCTCGTTCGAGGGTCTGTAAAGCTGAGATATTCATAAGACTATTCGTGTTATAAGATGACCAGTTCACCCTGCAGGGCGCCGGCGCGGTCGATGGCCTGGAAGATGCCAATTACATCTCTGGATGTGAGGCCAAGGTCGTTAAGTGCTGCTGCCAGCTGATTGACGTCTGCATTGGGGCCGAGTACTACGGAGCGCGTCCCGTCTTCTTCGATTGAAGCGGAGCCGGCATTGCCCGCTACAGTTTCTCCTTGCCCAAAAGCGTTGGGTTGAGATACAAAAGGATCACTTTGCGTCGAAATGACAATACTACCGTACGTGACCAGTACTTCGTTAATTTTGACGTTGCCGCCGGCGACGATAATGCCTGAACGTTCGTTCACAACAACCCGTGCCGGTACATCGATAGCTACCGTCATTTCTTCAAGAGAAGCCATCAGCGCAGAAACACCACCAGCGTCGGCTGGCACGGCGATGCTGATCAAGCCGGCGTGTGAAACCGTGGCCGCTGCAGCGTAGGTGTTGTTGATGACCTCAGCTACGCGCGTCACATTTGTAAAGTCTGGCTCGTTCATTACCAGGTTTAAATTTGCTGCATTTATCAGATCAAGCGGCAGCGCCTGCGACACAACAGCCCCGTTTGGAATGCGACCGGTGTTGGTGTGATTTATCTGTACAGATGAACCGTGACTGGATGCGAGAATAGCACCCGTAGAAATTGGCCCCTGCGCCATTGCATAAATGGTCCCTGTAGAAGGGTCAACAAGGGGTGACTGAATGAGTACACCACCCGAAAGAGACCGTGCGTCTCCCAATGCGGACACGGTAACATCCAAAGAACTTCCCTGACTGCTAAATGCATCAATGGTTGTCGTTATGATAACTGCAGCGGCATTGCGGGACGTTAACATCGACGGGTCGACAGTAACTCCAAACCGCTGTAGCATATTTGAAATACTGGTAATCGTGTGCGGTGCGCCTCTATTGCCCCGTGCACGGTCGCCTGTACGATCCAGACCTACAACCAGGCCGTAACCTGTGAGCTGCATGGGAGCAGCTTGTTCAATACGAATCAGCTCTTTAAGCCGAACAATATCTCCATCCTGTGCGCTTACCTGTACAGGTAGCGCAATCAAGAAGAGTACAACTAAGAGGTAACTGAATTTGGACATGTTGATGCGCGTTTTAGTTGGTTCCAGTGACTACTGCAGCGCCTACAACAAGAATTGTTGCTACACCTATCAGCGCACCCGGGCCCATCAGTGCCCTTTTGATGCCGCCGGCTTTTTTGTATTCGATGTTGGCATTTGCCAACTGGTAAGACATGATTGTGTTGTTGCTGCTCACGTCGAATGGTCTGACTGCGCCTTCCACACGCAAGATGTGCGTTTCTCCATTTACATGGAGTGAACGTTCACCTTGAATCATCAGGTTGCCAGCGAGGGAGTCCATGCCTACAACAAGCGCTGTCATGGTGCCCTGTAGCAAGTCTCGTTGTACCGATTCGTTTTCTTTTTTTGCCTGGTTATTGAAGGTTGCATCAGCACCGAAGCTACCGTTTATGGTTGTACCTCCATTTACCCGGCTGCCGGCGCCGAAGCCAGAACTGTTCGAATTCTCCCACCCACTTTGTCGCTGCGCTGAAGTCCGTTCAGCAAGCTGGATGGTTAGTGCGTCGCCGACGCGAAAAGCCGTGATATCTGAAAACAAGGACTGTTGCGCTGCGGCTGGCATGGCACTCATAAATACAGCAAGTGCTATAAAGAGGAGCGTAATGCCTGTTATTTGGGATATGTTGAGACTTTTTGTCATTGTTTTTATTCTAAAGTTTCGAGCCACTCCGCTTTACCGGGGCCGGTTATCAGCACCCGATACGTTTTGTTTGTGGCCGGAGCAAAGAGTTTGATTTCGTCGCCTGTAAAGCCTTGGGTCCTGGCTTTGCAAGTGAGCTCGAGTGCAAATTGATTTCGTCGATAGGTCATTACAACCGATTGGCCGAGTTCTACATCCAGCGCGTTTCTCACATCATCTGCCCGAAGCGAGCGTTCCTCTTTGAGGTGTCGATGCGCAAAAACATCGCCTTGAGAAAAGAGGCGGCGCACTTTTGCCGGCGTAAGAGGATCTCCTCGAAACCGCGTAGTTTCCAGCCAGGAGAATCGGATATCCTGTACGGTAATCAGTTCATCCTTTTTAACCGGATTTACAGTAACACCAACAGAATCAAAGTGTGATATGTAAAGCATCACCCATCCTTTTTCCTGCCAGGCACCATCAGTTTTCTGGTGCACCTTGGCCTGCAAATGCGCACGGGGTAATGCGGCAGAAGCTGGAAGATCCAAACGAAGAGGCTGGTCAACATCAAGCGTTCTCGCAGTCCGTACGACGCGCACGTTCAATCTGTGTACATCATCCGGGAAACGCGCAGCAAGCGTAGTCATCACTGCTTTCACAATACGATCCTGCAAAGAAGGCTCGTCATGCACCTGCCGGGGAGCTGGGGCAAGCAACAAAATCGCTATGAAAGAGAGGAGAGACATTTTTTTAAGTCCTTAGTGGTTAGTCGTTAGTTGTTAGTGTGCTTGAATTTCAAAATACTAGCAACTAATGACTTCCCACTTAGAACAAAACGCTGTTGTTTGATCTGATTGACAATGGTAGTTCTCAGCAGTTAGTCTTTAGTGAATGAGTTTGAAAAAAACTAACCACCAAAGACTAACCACTAAAAACTATCTCTTAATCTGATTGGCTTGTGAAAGCATTTGATCTGCTGTGGTCACTACTTTTGAGTTGACCTCGTAGGCGCGTTGGGCGGTGATGAGGTTAACCATCTCCTGTACAACAGCTACGTTAGAGCTTTCAAGGAATCCCTGGCGAATTGTGCCCAGGTTGTTTTCGCCGGCAGAGCCTAGCACAGGTTCACCACTGGCTGCGGTTTCCGTGTAGAGGTTGCCACCAATTGCCTGTAAGCCGGCTGTGTTGTTGAAGCGAGCCAGTTCAATCTGTCCCAGAATCACTGGCGTTGCATCGCCGGCAATAATTGCTTCAACCGTACCATCCTGACCAATTGTGACGCGGGATGCGTCTGGCGGAATGGAGATTTCTGGTTCGAGAGGGAGACCACCCTGGGTCACGATGGTGCCCTCCGAACTCAGCGTCAACGTACCGTCGCGTGTATAGGCGAAGGTGCCGTCTGGTTTAGCCACCTGAAGGAATCCATCGCCGTTAATAGCGAGGTCCAACGGATTGCTGGTTTCTGTAAAGCTGCCCTGTAAGAAATTTCTTACCGTGGCAATGGCCGTTGCACCGTGTCCCATCTGCATGGTCGCTGGTTCAGCTGCGCCTGAATTTGGTCCCTCGCCGGGAGCGGATACCGTCTGGTACAGCAAGTCGTTAAAAACGACAGTTGCGCGTTTAAAGCCTGTTGTATTGGCGTTTGCAAGGTTGTTTGCAATATTATCAACACCCCTTTGCTGGGCTTGCATACCCAAGGCGCCGGTACGAAGTGCTCTTAACATTAGATTTGTTTGGTCTTGAGGTTATATAGTCATGTTACGCGAACTTTGCCAAGGCATCGTTTTGAGCCGTATTGAATCATGCAAGATGCTTTCAAAAATGCGCTGCTTGATCGATTCGATACAAATGTGGCAAAACGTCTGCGCGACGGCGCGTAACATCAGTTATTTAGCATAAGAAAGGATGGTCTGCTCAAAACACGATGTATTTCCTGGGATCATTGGCCGATGTTTCGGCGCTGGATGCACACGGGAAATAACAAGCATGGTTTTAGAAGCGCCCCAGTTCACGTGTTACACGTTGCAGGTACTGATCAACGGTGCGCATTGCTTTTTGCTGTGTTTCAAAGATGCGCGAGTTTTCAATGAGCTCCGTCATGGCTACAATTGCATCGACGTTGCTGGATTCTACCTGGCCCTGAAGAATTGAAGGGTTTTCTATTTCTTCAGGGAATTGATCGCCGGCCAGGAAGGAGGCGTCATCTGCTCTTTTAAGCTGACCAGGGTTGTCAAATTTTACCACCCGCAGTGTGCCCATCAACTCACCGTTGAGCATGAGATCGCCGTTGCGGCTGATTTCGATATCGCCCCCTTGCGGAGGAAAATCTATTTGACCGGAAGTGCCTTCAACGAGCAAACCTTTTGGTGTTTGCAGTGCGCCATCTTCATTCAACACAAATCGGCCGGCTCTGGTGTATTGTGCTTCGCCGGTTTCTGGATTTGTAAGCACAAAAAATCCTTCGCCATCCAAAGCTACATCAAGCGGATTGCCTGTGACATCCATGCTGCCTGTGGTTTGATCTGACCACTGATTTAACTTGCGCGTGCTCAGCGGGGCACCTTCTTGATCAATCTCTTCCTTAAGAACTTCGGTAAATACCCGATCTTGTCGATACCCCACGGTGTTGGCGTTTGCAAGATTGTTTGCAATGCGTTCAAGGTGCCGCATATTCGCAGCCATTGAATTGTAACTGTTTTCGAGTCGGTGTAGCATTGTTTTCTGTAGTTAGGTTATTTCCACTTCCAACAAACGACTTGCCAATGACGTCCACGGGTATGCAATGAACCTTTCAGTAGTCCATTTCTGAAATCTATCAGGTAAGGGGTTAAATACCCTTTTTGTGTGGGTATGAAGGCTGTTTTAGCAGTGTTTATCCAGTTATGCACCATAAAAAATTACTGTGTATAAAAGTGCAAAACGGTTTACTTTTTTAGCGGATGAATACCGCTCGTCGGGGTATATCTTTCCGAGGGTTTGGGGCAGAATTTGCCCGTGTGAGTGTGCCAAATCAGCTGGAATTAATCCTGTTTGCGTCCAGGGTTAGCCGGCAGGAAATTTGTCTTGAACTACATATCCAATCATGCTAAGTACTACCAGGATATGTTAACCACTACACTTGCACCGCGTGTAAAAACAGAACCAGCTATCAAGGCCCCGGCTGTAGATGATGTGACCGTGATCATGCCTTTCTACGACCGCATTAAGTACCTCAGCCACTATCTACAGGAAGGCTTTTATGAGGGACTAAAACTGCAAGTCGTTTGCGATGGATCTACTAATGATCTTATTGAAAAGGTATCTCACGTTTTTAAATCAGAGGAGCATGTAAACATTCATAGTTATGTGCAAAATAAAGGCGTTGCGTTTGCGCGTTCAACAGGTATTAATCTGGTAAAAACACCTTACCTGTCTTTTTGCGATGATGACGATTTTATGCCCAAGGCTTCGCCCTTTTTACAGAAGGCTTCGCATAAAATGGATGAGAACGAGAAGATTCTTTTTACTGCGATGCCTCATATATACAGTTTTGATGAGTCGTTGAATTATCGTTTACAATATGATCGCTCTGGTTTTCATGGAAAAACCGGGAAAGAGGTACTTACATTTCTTGTTAAAACAGGCGAAATGTGCGTCTTGTCTTTAGGCTCTGTTTTCAGAACAGACGATTTGAAGGGCATAGAGCCCGATGATTTTTTTAAAGTAAGCGAGGATTACGTTTTTCTGGCAAGGCTGTGTGCCCGTTTTCCCAATCGCAAAGTACATGTTGAGCAAAGCGGCGTTTATATGAGGCTTGCTCAGGAAAATTCTCTTTCAGCCAAATCTTCGTATTCGTTGGATAAAATAGTCATGCATCTCGTGTCGATGTTTGTAGGTGCGTACTACTTATTTAAAATGAGTCATTTGCGGACTTCAGCCTTTCAGCATCTATTAATAGAACGGGGCAAAGTCCTTCAACAATCTTATGGAAAGGGGGGAGAGGCGGCAAAAATGATTGCCGATATGTTGCAAGGGAAAAAAATCTCTAACCCAACCCCTGAACAGAAAAAAGCTTTTGCATTCCTTAAATCTCAAAAAGCAAATTTGCCGGCTGAGTTTTTATGGCTTGTCGGCTGGATCCCGGCATCCCGTTCGTTTACAAAAGGATTGGAATAGCTTTTGAAATAATGTAGAAATGGTCAGTTAAGTAGCTTAACAAACGGCCACCAAGGAAAAGAACACCCTTTAGTAGGACATTTCATCACTGAGGCATATCATGGATCAGAATCAGTTCCTCGCGAAAGAGGAAATAAAGAAACGGATTAAAGCAGGTCAACTGGATGAGGCTGAGGCCTTACTTGCAGACTACGAGAATAAGTTTGGACTGGATGTACTGTATTACCTGCTGAACTCAATCGTTTCGCTTGAACGTGATGATACAGAGACAGCAGAACAGAATCTGTTCTCTGCGCAACAGTTGGCGCCGGATCAGTTTGAGGTACTCTACCTGTTGGGCAGTCTTTATGAAAAGAAAGAAGACTACCCTTACGCGCTGGAGTGGTACAACAAAGCACGTGATGTAGCGCAACCTGGGCAAATGGAACAGTTGGCCAGTCAGCAGCACGTGAACACGATGGCTCAGGTTCATTCTGGCAGTACTGGTGAGCGCAAGAAGCTTAAAATCTTTGTACGCCAGGGCTTTGACCAATTCCTGTCTGATCTTGTCGAAGGTCTTGATCCTTTTTATGATGTTGAACGCGTTGTAATCACGGCCATTTCACAGATTGAACCCGCAATGCAGGATGCTGACATTTGCTGGTTTGAATGGTGTGATGAGCTCGTTATGCATGCTTCACAGCTAGAGATCGCACGTAAGAAACCCATTGTTTGCCGGATGCATCGCTATGAGGCATTCACAGATATTCCAGGCAAAGTCCAGTGGGAACGCATCGATGTGTTAATGTTGGTTACAGATCACCTGATTACCATTTTGCGGCAGACCGTACCTGGTATCGAAGACCGTGTGCAGATTAGTGTTGTAAACAATGGTGTTGCAACCGATAAAATCTTGTTTACGCCGCGAAGCCATGGCTATAATATAGCCAGTGTGGGGTATATCCACATGCGGAAAAACCCCATGATGCTGCTCCAGATTATGGAGAAGCTTGTCCGATTTGACTCGCGCTATAAATTGCATGTAGCCGGCAAATTTCAGGATACCCTGGTTGGTATGTACTGGGAGCATGCTGTGAAGGAGATGGGGCTTACCAAAAATATTCAATTTGATGGCTGGCAGGAAAACATTACAAGCTGGCTTTCAGACAAAAACTTTCTGGTATCAACCAGTATCCACGAAAGCTTTGGCTACTCGATAGCAGAAGCCATGTCGATGGGGATAAAGCCGGTTGTACACAATTTCCCGTTTTCAACGCGTATCTGGCCTGAGCAGATTCTGTTCAATACGGTAGATGAAGCTGTAGGCATGATTACTTCGAATGTATACAGCTCGGTTGCGTATCGTAATTTCATCGAGTCCAATTACTCACTCTTTGATCAGGTGACACAGATTCGTAAAGTGCTCTCATCGCTTCCAAAAGAAAAAGATCACAACATGGAAATGCCGATGTTTGAACAGGGCGCCCTGAGAGAAAGGGTAGATCAGTTAGTAAACCCTACACCGCCGGTTATACCAGCCGAGACCCTTAAGTCTGGTACTGAAACAGCAGCATAACACGGCCGGGTACATAAACAGGAACGTCATCTGCTCCCAGATCTGATTCTCTGAAGCGGACGTTACCAGAAGCACTTCAATACAAGAAGCACTACGATAAATGAACTATTCATTTGTCGTAGTGCTTTTTATATGCGCAAATACAAAGCCTGTCAGGTTGACTATCTGGTATACTGATATGTTGAAACTGCCTGTTTGAAATGGATAGAGTGTCAAGTTAGCTATAGGTTGATATTTCAACTTATTCAGAAGAGGGAATGGGAGAAAGAGGGTTAACTCCATCGTATCCCCCCCCCCAAAAAAAAACCGGTACAAAAAAAGGAGTATGCCTGGACTGACATACTCCTTTTCATTAAGAAAAAATCTTTTTTGATCGATTACTGAATTGTCCCTGGAAATAGCTCATTAAATCTCATGGAGTATTCAGGATAGGTATGATCAAACATACCAGCGATGTTGTTTGCTTCTTCATCATCTCCGAGCGCTTGAGAAACCTGAAATAGTTCGATGAGCGCTTCCGGGCTGTCTTCAATAAGCAGCGATTTATGGATTGCATCACGGGCTTCAATATATTGGCCCTTCAGCCGGTTACTGGTCGCTTTTAATACCCAGGATTCATGATTGTTGGGAAACTTGAGTGTGGCTGCCAGGGCCAGCGTTTCTGCTTTACTGATTTCCTTGAAATGAAGCAGCTTCCCAAATTCCTCTTTTAATTCTGTAAACGTATTGAGCGAATAGTTTAGATCTTCAAGTTTAGCCGGGCCCGAGGCCGGCGCTGTCTGATCCTGGTGCAGTGCAGCATTAAATTGATCGAGGCGCTCTTCCCATTCAGGGTACTTTGTCTTCATGTATTCTGCGGTCCGCCTTGCTTCTTCGAGCTGGCCTGTTGCAGACGAAAGCTGAATAAGCTCTATAAGTGCTTCAGGTGTTTCATCGATTTGAATGGAGTTTTCTAAAGCTTCGAGGGCCATTGCGTACTCGCCTCTCTGCCTGTGCGCCATCGCCTTCAGGACTGCTGGATAAGGTAATTCGCGATAGTTTTGCTCAGCTGAGACCGCTATAGAGAGCGCTTCCTCATAATTTTGCTGATGTATTGCGGTTTCAAAATTGGTAATGTAAACATCGAACGAGAGCTTTTGCCGGGGTTGGGTGCTGACGGGCGGTGTAAAATTGGGTTGACTTGCTTTTGTAATAAGTCTCCCTCTCAAAATAACCTGGATTCCACGATCAAACATGCCGTATTCCTGCCATATTTGTAGCGTCTCCATTTCTGATGTTTGAGATCCATGCTCAATGCCTTCAGGATTTCGATAGTATAATCCTAGCGTTTCCGGATAGCGGTACATATTCTCATGTTTGCCGATCCGGAGCCAAAACTCGTAGTCAGCAGCAGACTTCATTTCTGCTCTGAAATAGCCATGTGTTTCATGTAGAGACTTGCGCCACATGGGTTGTGAGCCGATGATGCAATGCCGCTCTAGTTCAGCATAGGAGTACGGAGGCCAATTCAGTAATTTTGAAGACGTTGTAGTTTCGAAAGACTCGTTAGGCACTGACGTATCAATTTGGCCCGGGTATAGAAGCGCAAACTCAGGATGCGCGTCTAAATAGTTGGCGAGCGTTTCTAACGCATCCTTTTTGTGACGATCGTCGGTGTTTGCGCTTGTGACATACTGTCCTTTTGCTAGTTCAATGCCTCTGTTCCAGCTCGCATACAGCGTTTCGCGCGCCGGCGTTCTTACATACTGAATGTTTTTAAAATTAGCCTGATACCTTGCTACGATCTCCTGCTCATTTTCTGGACTGTTTGCATCGATTACAATAATCTCAAGTTCTCCTTTTTGAAACAGAGACTGGCTTACTAAATTGTGCAAGCATCCATCGATAAACTCTTCCGATGCGTATGTTGAAACGAGCGCAGAAACCCTGATTTGGTCATTCGCGTCCGTTACGTCAGTTGCAGTTTCTGTCGTATCAGCAGCTTCTGTTGTATCTGATGCGCCCGGTATAGTCAAGTTGATGGTTCGATGTTGCGCTTCGATAAATTGCGTATCGCCGGTTAGGCCATCAAATTCTGGTACTTCCTGCCTAAGCGCAGCATATATCCTTTTTGATTCTTCCACTTTGCCCGTTTTAAATAGCGTACGGGCGAGATACCATTGAACCCGCCAGCTGTCTAATCCATTTTCCAGGGCAGAAGCAAATTCGGTTACAGCCAGAGATGCCTGATCATGTTGTTCAAGATGCAGCCCGGTCCATAATTTCAAATATGGATCATTAGGAGCATGCAGTGCCTGTTGTTGAATTGCATTAAACAGATCATCTGAAGTGTTGGCAATTGTTTGCTCAGCTTCTATCTGTTGAGCACTTCCTGAATGATTCAAGCTGATCTCAAATGCCGGCAGTTTTTTGTCCATTGCTTCGACAAAAATTTGTGCCGCGCTGGGTGTTTCAATATGCTGCGGTAGCAATTCTTGTTTATAAGGAGAATAATCCCACACATGATTTTGCTTCGGCTGTGTCATGAGGAAATCATATACCTTGTTCATATCCGACGCTCCATTTCTTGCGCCGAAGTGTGTCCTTGCATAGATAGAGGCATTGAGCCCAATCCGTTTTCTTTCTACAGGATTGTTGTATAGATATTGAACCGCACGTTTGTAATCTTCAGCAGAATGTACAATCAGCCCGGTTTCATTATGCTTTATGAGTCCTTGAATCGCTTTATGAGCAAACACAATGGGGGGAATGCCGGCGAACATTGCAGATTGTAGCTGCAAGGCTGCCGTTGAAGCCTGCTCACTAACACCATATCCGAATACATCGAGTATTTCAAATACGCTGTTGATGTCTTCAATATCTTTTTTAAACGTAAACCTGTCGGTTGCTTGCAATGCATGAGCTTGCGAAGCAAGTATATCCTCCGCATCCTCACCACAGATAATGAACTGAGCATCTACCAACTCGATGGCAGCGCTCATGGCTAAATATTCTGGATGTAAATCAGCCAGGTCATGTGCTCCGAAGTGCCCAATATTAAATCCGGTATGCGACTGGCGCTCAATGTTTTGAAGCCGGCTAAAATCTGCAGATGGAAGTATCAGTCGTGTCCGCTCTTCCAGTTCGAAATTCGGATCGTGAACAAGTTCGGAGAGTTCGTCATAGCTGGTTGCAGAGCTTGCAATACAAACATCAACCATTTTGGCTGCAGCCTGTGGAATTATATGGGGGACTTTGTCACCTGAAATATGGCACCACATGGCTAGCCTTGAAGGCGGCAATTCTCGGCGCAGCAAGGTATTAATCGTAGGTGTATTCAGAAATTCTATTTGGACAATATCTGCGTCTTTGATTTCCTGCAACAGAGTTTCTGCATCGGGAATATCCAATACCCTGATGCCGGCATCTGTTGCCAAAAGCGTAATCTGAGGATCAGCTGAATTAAGAGCCGCAATACTGTGATTATGATCTTGAAGTGATGAAGACCATTTTGCAGTTGAAATGATTGCCTGGATTGTGTTGCTGTTGTCCAGGTTCTCAACGAGGTGAAGTATGTTGGGCATGTACGTAGTCCGATTGGGTACAATGGGGTAATAAAAGAGGTGTACAGGCGCGATATGCAAAAGGTATTCCGCAGGGTGAATTGAAAGTAATCAGACCAAAAGCACTCAAATCACATTGTCTGTTCTCTTAATCGAGGAAGAGGCAATAATGGAGGGGAAATGTTTGCCTTGGGGCGGCAAAAAAAGAGGTGTATGAAAGGGATAGCCCTTTTTAATTAGTTCATTTGAGTCCTATGTGAAAACGCGCCTCAATCATATTGTGCTGCACTTAAATGAAAGATCTGTTTCAAATGAGAGACTTGAATAGCTTTAAATGGTTCATAAATACCAGATGCTTCGCACGGTTCAGCATCGCAAACCAGTACCATGCTGCTTAAGTTATTTGATGGGAAGTGTTGCCGGCAAAGTAAGGACTCAGATTTGAGTTAAGAAGCGCATGATGCATATGGCCTGTATAATGAAAATTAACTCATTCGTCCCTCATTCCGTAGCAAATTGTATTTCAAAATGAATGGATATTTGGCTGCGAGTTATGCCGCCTCTCTAATGTATTATGGTCGCCCGATTCAATTGCAAGGAAGTGGTAGTTGGGGCCTTGAACGGAAAATTGACAACTCGTCGTATGTTGATATGTCAGGTTGTTATCCCCTCATGGCTTGTCGAAACTGGCAAGGTATTGCAAGTGATCTTGAAGACCTGGATTCGACGTGTGTAAGCTTTACTATGGTTACTGATCCGCTGGGGGCATTTGATCCTGATGTGTTGCGTGTTGAGTTTCCTGACTTATTCAGGCCCTTCAAACATCATTATCTCGTACAACTACAAGAAGGATTTGGGCAAAATATAGCAACCAATCACAAAAGGAACGCCAAGCGTGCATTGAAAAGCTTAACAATCGGACGCGAGCAAAATCCTTTGGACATACTTGAGCCGTGGACTCAGATGTACAGCAATCTGATTGACAGACATCAGATTTCAGGAGTTTCAGCCTTTTCGCGTAAGTCATTTGAAATCCAGTTAGAAACGCCGGGTATGGTTGTTTACTCTGCAAAGATGAACGGCGAATTATTGGGGCTTGTCCTTTTTTATGAGACCGGGGGGCATATGTATTACCACCTGGGAGCCTATCTGGATGAGGGGTATGCCCGAAAGGCATCTTTCGGAATTTTTCAAGTGGCCATTAGGGATTTTAGTGCAGAAGGGTTTGAGTATTTGAATATGGGTGGAGGGGCAGGGGTGCAGGAAAATGCTGATGATGGGTTAACCAGATTCAAACGGGGTTGGGCGAGTGAATCGCGGCCGGCCTATCTGTGTGGCAAAATACTGAATCAGGATGCATACAGGCATTTGGTTAATCGGCATATCTCTTCAGGAAATTTGAACGGATTTTTCCCTGCCTACCGGTCAGGAGTGTAA
>JBGCEN010000553.1:0-9162 GCA_045106435.1 Rhodothermales bacterium | reverse complement strand
AGGGTTTAGGGTTTAGGGTTTAGGGTTTAGGGTTTAGGGTTTGATGTAACAATATGAGTGATAATTATTATCGAAACTAGCTAAAAACACCCAATCATGTCATCCTGATCGGATGTCGACGATTTTCGTCGACGCAGGAAGGATCTTCGTGAAATGCCACGTTCAGGTTACTTGAGCGTTTCGCTTCGCAAAGATTCCCCAATCGAGTTGAGGACAGGCTCTTCATTTCGATTCGATTAATCGAATCTCCGTTCAGGATGACACGAAAGAAGAATTTGCTATGGTAAGCGTGGCACTTTATCAATGAACCTGTTACTTCACAGGTTTAGGGTTTAGATCACAAGACATGAAGAGAGATGACGAGTTGATATGGCCATCAAAAGTTGATGGGGGGACGGGAAGAAAGGAAGATTATGATAGGTCGCCCGTGTCTCACCATCTTAACTTCTCGCTATCTTCGTGTCAAAAACATACCCAACGCTCATACCTCGCAAACATACTATCACCATCATCCAAGACCAACATGGCCATTCAGCAGATTGAGCAGTCAACGCCCGGAAGTGCTTCAGACAAGTGCATGACCCTTACGGTTCATGCCTCATCGTTGAAAGGCCGCGGCACGATATCTTGCTACAATGCCTACAGTGAAACCAGGGACCTGCCTATTGTCATCTTGCTACATGGGGTGTACGGCAATCATTGGGTCTGGATGAATATGGGTGGCGTGCACAATGTGTATGATCGTCTACGTGCCAACAAGGACGCTGACAAGGACGCTGACAACAGCATTGATGAAATGTTACTTGTGATGCCAGAGGATGGCAGTTACTACGCCGGCTCCGGCTATTTACCCCTCAGCAATGGCTATGATTTTGAGCGCTGGATCATGGAAGATGTGCTAGAGACCGTCATCAAAAAAGTCCCTTCCGCTTCTGAAAAGTCACGTCTGTATATCACCGGGCTATCGATGGGTGGATATGGTGCTCTAAGACTGGGTGCCAAGTATGCAAATACATTTAGCGGCATCTCAGCGCATTCTGCGATTACAAATATCAAAGAAATGAGCCTCTTTGTCAAAGAAGATCTTTCGATTTACCACTGCGAAGATCCGCATGAAACCGACGCGCTGTACTGGTTCAAGCGAAATAAGCAACACCTCCCCCCGACAAGAATGGATTGCGGCGAGGATGATGAACTTTACGCCGGCAATGTTCAGTTCTCACAACAACTCAAGGATGCCCGGGTTGACCACACGTTTCTGACATCCACCGGCGGGCATGAGTGGCCGTATTGGCACAGAATGGTCGAGCACTCCTTACGTTTTTTTGATGGGATAGAACACCACGCAGTTTCTGATTAAGACCAACGCTGAATAACGAACACTCAACAGAGAATGCTGAACGTTGGAGGGGCTCAACATACACTTGGCCATTGGACATTCCTTGTTGGGTGTTCGCTATTCAATAATAGTGCCCCTACAAACAAGAGACAGGAATACCCTACAAGCGATTCATTAATCGCCTCACTTCCCCGCTTTACATCTGGTAGTATACTTCGTCTTCACATCCCCGGTATACACTCGTTCTTCGATCAAATCAGTCCTCTAAAGTAAACGTCTTCTCATACAGCAGCGCTTACGCTCTCCGTATACCTTTCGAAAAACGAACAACACTTTCCATGCACCTTTCTCATTATAGAAGACTGAGGAGAACAGATGTTTTCTCATACCAATCCATTCATCAATATCGGGCTGCTCCTGATCGTTGCTTTTCTGGGAGTACACTGTGAACATGTAGGGCCACTTGAGCCTGAGCTAGAACAAGAAGGCAAAGCACCCACATTATCTGGCATACAAGGATTGTTCACCCAAAACTGTGCCCTGTCCGGATGTCACACCGGCCCCAATGCATTGCTTGGCGTGAATCTGAGCGAAGGCCAATCTTACGCAAGTCTTGTAGGAAAACCCAGCGCAGAAGTGCCAGGAATGGAACTCGTTTCTGCGAATCGCCCTGACCTCAGCTACCTCATAGTAAAACTGGAAGGAAGCGCTGAAATGGCACCCGGGACTTTACTGATGCCCATGGGGCGTTCTCCGCTTAAAAAAGAAGATATCGACAGAGTTCGTGCCTGGATAGCCGCCGGCGCTCTGGATAATTGATTGTTTCTATACCTGCGCCTGCAACCAGAACAACATTGATTTTATTGGCAGAAGCACCTCCCCCGTACCCCATTTCCTTATTTCAATACATATTGTTCGATGAAAACTCCTTTTGATAAAAACGTCCAGTCTAACATTTTCAGGTTCGCCTATTCCCATGTTAGATGCCTTCTCCTTGCCTTGATGCTTTTCAGCTTCAGCCAATCTCTATTTGCCCAGGGACTTGGTCCTATTCCTGAATACGACCCTGCACTCAGGCCAGACATCTTTGTTTACAGACATCAGGCAGCAGACTTTGTTTTTGAAAATAGCGAACTCAAGGACATCAGCCTTGTGTTGCCAACAGCGATTGATTTTGGCCCTGATGACCGCTTGTACATCGGACAGAAAAACGGACTTATAATCGCATACAACTATGTCCGCAATGGATCACAGGACTATCAAGTTGTTGACGAAGAAAAGATTTTCACCCTGAAGGTTAATACAACAAATCACGATGATGACGGCTCACCAAACACCTCTTCGGTAGAGCAAGAAGGTGGATGGATACTGGACCTGTCAATTGAAAGGCAGCTTACAGGTATTCTGATAGCCGGCACCGCAGAAAATCCTGTCATCTACGCCACATCCAGTGATCCACGGGCAGGCGGTGGCGGCATTTTTCACGATTCAGGCCTCGACACAAACTCCGGCATTATCCATCGCATTACAAAAGAAAATGGTACCTGGAAAAAGATCGATCTGGTGCGTGGACTACCACGAAATGAAGAGAATCACTCAACGAATGGCCTTCAGTTAGATGAAGCCAACAATATCCTCTACGTGGCTTCCGGAGGCATGACAAACGCCGGCGGTCCTTCAAACAATTTTGCCCTCACCACTGAGTACGCACTCTCGGCAGCCATCCTAAAGGTTGATCTTAACATGATCGATGCAATGCCCGTCTTGGGAGAAGGCGACAAGTTATATGTATACGACCTGCCAACCCTCGATGACCCCACCCGTGCCAATGCAAACGGCATCGACGACCCTAACGCAGACGGCTATGATGGTATCGACATTAACGATCCGTTTGGGGGAAACAACGGACTCAATCAGGCAAAATTGGTTTTAGATGGCCCTGTCCAGTTACACGCCACCGGGTTCAGAAATGCTTACGACATTGCACTGACCAAATCTGCAGGTCGTGAGGGCCGGCTCTACACGGTAGACAATGGAGCCAATCAGGGCTGGGGCGGCTTCCCGATGGGAGAAGATGAATACCCAGGCGGCGACAACCCGGGTACTTGTACCAACAATTATGACCAGACAGAACCTGGTTCAACAACAGGAATGGGGAACGACGATGTGGTCAATAACATGAACGGACTTCATTTCATCCGAGAAATAGAGGCTGGATTCCCCTACTACGCCGGCCACCCGGCACCCATCAGAGGCAACCCGGCTGGCGCAGGACTCTACACCAGTTTCGATGGCAACAACGTCTGGCGCACCAGCACAACAGGCGACAATCCACTGCCGGCAGACTGGCCGCCCGTTCCCGTCAGTGTTGCGTATGCAGCTGAATGTGATTTCCGTAACTCAGGCATTCATGATGGTGCCATTGCAAACTACGGCCCGACGTCCATCAATGGCATTTCAGAATTTAATGCCGGCTCTTTTGGCGGCGAGATGCGGGGTAGCCTGATCATGGCAAACATGAGCGGCGACATTTACATCGCTCAGCTAAATGAAGCAGGAGACCAGGTGATTAATGGGGATGTAGACGGTGTAGATGTGCTTTTCCCAACCATCGGAGGCGTCCCATTAGATCTTGCTGTTCAAAATGATGACGATCCTTTCCCCGGCACCATTTGGATTACAGGCTACCTCGGACAGGAAGTGACCGTGTTTGAACCGCAGCAGTCGAATGTTGCTGTTGAAGACGAAGAGGGCTTACCTGATTCATTTACCCTCTATGGCAATTACCCAAATCCTTTCAGCCAGACAACCTCTGTAATCCTGGACCTCCCTCAACCAGCCGCAGTGAATGTGGAAGTTTATGACATGCTGGGACGCATGGTTTACAAATCACCGGAGCAATCGCTACCGGCCGGCGCATCCAATGCCCTTCAACTATCAGGTGCAGACCTGGCTTCCGGAAGATATGTTTACCGGGTTACAGCCCATATGCCCCACAAAACAATCTCTAAATCAGGCAGAATGGCCGTGCTCAAATAATGGCACATCTAGCATCTGAAAATTTAACTGGAAAAGACTAAACGAGAAAGATTAACGCGGAGATTACCATGAAAGCACTTATACAATCCGTATGCCTACTGCTCATTATATTGATACCAACTACGGACGTATCAGCACAAAAAACCCTTTTTGCACAACCAGGCGAACCAACCATGGACGGTGTTATTTCTCCCGGAGAATGGACATCAACACCGTTGATTACTACGCGAGGGGTTACATTAAATGCGATGGCAGATGGAGACTATCTCTATCTTGCCGCATCGTGGTCTGATGCTACAGAAAACACCGCGACCAACCGCCTGACCTACGACGGCTCGCAGTGGACACAAGATGGCGACGAAGACCGTATTGCATTTTTGTTTGATATGGGGCAGACAGGTACCAGTGGAGCCAACTGCCAGGCATTTTGCCATTTCCCAAGCATGAGCACCAATGGCGGTGTAGTAGACGTATGGAACTGGAAAGCCGCAAGCTCTAACCCAATGGGATATGCGGAAGACAATTACTGGGATGCTTCAGGCCAAAAGATTGACGAGGGGATAACTGCTGTGTTGGTCAACAGCCTGGATGGACAAAATCTGCCCTCTTTTATGGCCTCAAGCGGCGCCGGCGCCATCAAGGAATTCCTGGTAGAGAATGCAACTGCATTAGACGCGTTCGACCCATACGAGACTTTACCAACTCAATCAGTAGATGAAGCGGTGAACTTCAACTCTTCAATGACCTTCAGCGCCAATGACTACGTCTCTGCTTTTGTGCACCGCATTCCATCAGGTGATGTAGCAGACATTCGCTCTGCCGGCAAATATGACAACGGTACATGGACGGTAGAATTCAAAAGACCATACGACGGCGGCGACCATGACTTCACCGTTAATCCGGGCGGATCGGTCACGTTCACGCACGAAGTTTTTGACAACCAGGGTGGTGATCATGCCCTCGATAGCACACCGCTGGACGTTAACATCTATACCCTGGATTTTTCAGCTGTAGCCACTACAAGTATAGATCGGCTTGCCGATGAAGTGCCGGCTTCCTTTGAACTGATGCAGAATTACCCCAATCCATTTAATCCTTCAACAACAATCACTTTTGATATTCCAGCATCGGGATTAGCAAAACTTGAAGTCATTAATGTCCTTGGACAAGTTGTGGCTACGCTTGTAAACGAAGTGGTTCAACCGGGGCAATACCAGCTGACTTTTGATGCGCAATCTTTACCTTCAGGCAATTATTACTATCGATTAACCTCTGAGAACTTCTCAGCAGCCAAACAAATGACATTGATGAAGTAAGCACCAAAAAGGGGAATATCGAACACCCAACAAGGAACGCCCAATGATGAAGTGTTTTTTAATCCTTCAACATTCATAATTCCTTGTTGGGTGTTCGATATTCCCGTAGAGCCCCTCAGTGTAAAAGCGGATCATCTCGCACTTCAATTTTTCCCTGGGTGCTATGGCTTCCAGCTTTAATGGTGACGATGTAGATGCCGGCTTCCGCAGCAATGCTTCTAATGGGTTCACCGAAATATCCCGCATAGGCCTCGTCACCAATCAAAGTACTGTAAGCCATCAATTCGCTACGCACACGATTCAAGGCCCAGGCAGCTGATGCTTCCTCATTCTTCTCTTCGATAAATTTGAGGTGCTCAAGCAGAAGCGCGCGATCATCATTCAAATGCGCATATTCTTTATCGGCAAAAGCGAACAGGTTAGGCCCCCGGTGGCCGGCACGCAGGTCGCGGGCCATGTGAAAAAGCACCTCTTCATCTTTCCACGCCTTTATATTCCTGCGCAACGATGTAGTAATATTACGAAATTGAGCCTGACGTGCCGCTATTTCATCACTGGATAGATCGAAGCTCATATTCCAGCGAACCTCATTCATACCAGCGCGCGCATTCCGTTCGATGGATTGTATTCGGCCTGACATGAGGTCTGCAATTTCGACAACGACCATAGAATCAGCCGGCATCTCAGCCAGATAAAAGCGAATCATAGCACCGGAATCAGGATTTTTGCCTTTAAATTTGAAATGCGTCTGGATGCGCCCTTTGTTAAACGAACTCCACCGCGTACCGGGTTTGCTTTCATAAAGCACCAATGATTGGTTAAGATCATCAGCGGTCATCTGTTGCAAAGGAGCAATGTCATCAGCAATCCAGATACTGCGCCCGTGTGTGCCGGCGACCAGGTCGTTTTCCCGGGGATGAATCACAAGATCATGCACGGCAACAGGCGGGAGGTTCTTCATGAAAGGATGCCAGTTTTTGCCCCCATTTAACGTGACAAAACATCCAAACTCGGTGCCTATAAAAAGCAGATTGGGATTGATGCGATCCTCAACAATCGTGTAGACACTGTTCCCTGGTATCTCACGGGGGATGTCCGAAGATATATCCATCCAGGTAGCGCCAAAATCGGTTGTTTTAAAGACGTACGGATTTGTATCGCCCACCCAATGGCCATCGAAAGTGACATAGGCTGTGCCGGCAGCGTGTTTCGATGCTTCAACGCGGCTGGTCCAAAGATGCTTTTCTGGCAGGCCTTGAATGTTCTCCGTGACATTGGTCCAGTTTGCTCCTCCATTCCGCGTAACCTGCACAAGCCCGTCGTCTGTACCAACCCAGATGATGGCAGGGTCTAGCACAGATTCGTCGATGGTATAAATTGTGTGGATGTTTTCTGCCCCGGTTACATCTTTTGTGAGGCCCCCGCTGTTGCTTGGATTCCTGGTTTCAGGGATGTTGCGGGTAAGGTCCGGACTAATGATTCGCCACGAATTCCCTTGATCAATGGTTTTGAAGAGATAGCTTCCGCCGGCATACAACGTGTGCGGGTTTGTAGGCGACATAACAAGCGGCGCATTCCAGTTAAAGCGAAATTGCGGTGGTAAACTGGCGCCATTCACGGTTGTACTGGGTAAATCATACCACGTCCATTGATCACCCGGATTGATCGTATAGTCGACGGGAGTTTCGTCAAAACCAGGATCATAGACCGCATCATAGTTGACGATATTGGCCGGCGTGGGCGTAATAATCTGCCGCTCACGCGTTTCCATGTTGATCCTTCCGGAAAATCCGACGTGGGTGGTGGTGTAGACATTCCGCCAGTCCGTGGGATCTACTTGCATATGAAAACCATCTCCCCCATTCACAACCGTTGCATGATCCGTTAAAATGCCCCGCGGATCACGGCTATTGCTCGGGATGGCCCATCCTCCGTTGTCCTGCAATCCCCCGTACACCCAGTACGGATCCCGCATATCAACTCCAATGGCATAGAATTGCCCGATGGCCATGTTGTTAAACATATAGGCTGATTTACCGCCATCCACCGTAAGTCGTGCCCCCTGATCCGTAGCCATTAAGATGACCCGACTATCCGTGGGAGAAATCCAGAGGTCATGATCATCACCGCCATCAACACGCCACGGCTGGCCTTTTATGAATGAGTCTCCGCCATCAGTAGAATACTGGAAATCGCGTGAAACGACATATATTTTCTGATCATCTTGCGGGTCAATACGAATGCGACCGTGATAAGTAGGGCGCGAGAAATGTTTGAGCTGAAAGGTCCACGATGCGCCACCGTCTTCAGAGCGGTATATACCGCCCCCGGGTACGTCAGCCGGCAGGTTCTCATCAGCTTCCACGTATGCAGCCAGGATGTCTGAATTGCCCGCAAAAATATCGATATCAATTTGTCCCGTATGGCCGGCCGGCAATCCATTGGTAAGCTTTTGCCAGGAAGCCCCTCCATCAACCGATTTAAAAATCCCCCCACCAGGCCCGCCGCTTTGCATATGATGCGGCTGTCTGAGCCTGTTATACATGCCCACGTAAACAGTCTCATAATCTTCAGGGTCGATCGTTACAACCGTGGCACCAACCTGCTCATTGTCGGGCAATCCGTTGAGCAGTTTCTGCCATGTAGCACCGCCATCAACCGTTTTGAATAACCCACGTTCGCCAGAATAATCGAACAAGTGACCAATCACGGCAACATAAGCGATCTCTGGATCCGTCGGATGGAGGGCGATTTCCGAAATCTGGTAAGAGTTCTTCAGCCCCATATGCTGAAAGGTTCGCCCGCCGTCTGCCGATTTATAGATGCCGTCTCCCCAACCAACACTGTTTCGATTGGTCGCCTCGCCGGTACCCACCCAAACGATACTGGTATCTGGTTGAAAGAAAGCAACATCGCCTATCGACTGGCTTCCGTAGTCGTCGAAAATAGGCTCCCACGTTGTGCCGGCATTGGTGGACTTCCAAACACCTCCTGATGCCGCGCCAACGAGCAACACACGATAATCTGCATCATACCCATCGACAGCAGAGATACGGCCCATCATGTTGGCCGGCCCGATATTTCGCCATTCAAACGGTGCCAGCAGCTTATCGACATCGGACTGTCCTTGAGCTGTTGACGTACCCATCAAAAGGACAACGATTAAGGAGCATGTAGAACGAAGAACGGTAATCCGGAGGAGCGTGCGCATAACAAACACCAGCCTATTAAGCCGGCAGGTTTATGAAGGGGCAAAATGCGCTAGAAAAGTAAGGCTCTCCGGATTAAGTTGCTTAGGGTATCTAAGCTCGACTTTATCCATTTGAAGTCCAGAAAAATGGGCTATTCGACATAAAAAAGAGATATAGCAATATTTAGCAGGTCTCAGCATCCACTGCAGATGTAGATCAATCGACAAAATGTGCGCGGGGATATCCCATCAATTGCGAGGCGTTGTGCGGGATATCC
>JBGCEN010000552.1:0-8565 GCA_045106435.1 Rhodothermales bacterium | reverse complement strand
CAGCAATTGGATATGCTGCTTGTAAGTCGTAATGTGGATGCCGGTATCCGTTCAAAATTAATCGGCATGCTTGAGGAGTGTGACAGGGTGCGATTTGCCCCCGTTTTGCCGAATGCGGATCAAATGAATACTGCCTGCGATCGTGTAAGCGAACTCATTGTTCAGCTTGATGATATATTCAACGCTGCGAAGTCTTAAATCTCAGTTGTCAGTATTTGGATATAAGTCATCAGAAGTAAAATCCTAAACTGACTACTGAAAACTGCCAACACCCCACCATGGATAGCTTGCAATTTACATTGATCAAAACCTCAATTGGCAAGGTGAGCTATGTTCGATTGGGTTTTATTCTAGCAGTGCTTGTTTGCTTTTCTATAACCCCGGTACGTGCACAAATTGAATCTGCAGTGCAAGCTTTTGATGAGGGCAACGAGCAGTACCGAACGGGTAATTACCAGGAAGCGATCGCTGCTTATCAACAGGCGATTAACAGCGGGTATACAAGCGGGGCATTGTATTATAATATGGGGAAGGCAAATTTCCGGCTTGATGAACTTGGGCAAGCTGTGCTGTATTACGAGAAGGCACGCTTACTTATGCCGGAAAACCCGGAACTGCTTCATAACCTGGATATTGCCAAATCCAAAGCAGTGGACCAGTTTTCCCAGTTACCTGTGCCTGTATGGGTAACCTGGTGGCGTACGATGCTGGAGAGAACAGGTGGGCGCTGGTTGTTTTGGGTAGGACTTTTATTTTACTTGCTGGCAGTCGGAGTTGTGGTTTATCGAATCCGTACGGGTTCGCGCAATCCGTGGTTGAGGCGAGCCAGAGCCGCTTCTATCTTGTTGGGCGCCGGCTTTTTGCTCAGTGCTTTTGCCGCATCCATGCAATCTGTTGAAACACGACAGGCAGTAATACTGGTGGAACGTACCGATTTACGTGAGTCGCCGGATGCCTCAAGTGCGTCCGAACTTCAAATCCATGAAGGATTGGTGATCGATGTTTTGCAAAAAAACAACGGCTGGGTCGAAATAAAGCTGCCCAATGGCACAACAGGCTGGGTGCCGGTAGAAAGCACCGGAGAAATTTAGAAAATACCGCGCATTCAGGTTCAAGAATTTTTACCTTCCTTATTCCTGTTTCCTACAAGTCTAAATTTGAATAAAGTGGAGCCACTTACCCACCATAGAACCTACAACGGAGGATGGATCGAAGTCGTATGCGGATCCATGTTCAGCGGTAAAACCGAGGAGTTGATTCGTCGGTTGAAACGCGCACGAATTGCAAAACAGCACGTTGAAATTTACAAGCCGGCTGTTGATGCTCGTTATAGTGAAACAGAAGTTGTTTCGCACGACGAAAATGCCATTCCTTCTACGCCGGTTCATAATGCCGCTCAAATATTGCTGCTTGCCTCTGAAGCGGATGTTGTGGGCATTGATGAAGGTCAGTTCTTCAACAACAGCTTGGTAGATGTTTGCCGGGAGCTTGCCGAGAGCGGGAAGCGCGTCATTGTAGCCGGCCTGGATCAAGACTATTTAGGCAAGCCTTTTGAGCCCATTCCCAACTTGATGGCCGTAGCAGAGTTTGTGACCAAATTGCACGCTGTGTGTATGGTCTGTGGATCTCCTGCAAACCATTCGCAACGCCTCAGTGAACAGGAAGATCGGTTGTTGCTGGGTGCGGGAGAAGCATACGAGCCTCGATGCCGGCTGCATTTCAAACCGCAATCCGACGCACATGCACAAGATGCTGAACGATCTGTAGCAAGAGCAACCCCCGGGAATTGAAAAATCTAAATTTTATATTTTCAATTTGAAATGCGAGGCTTTATCAAAATGGATAAAGTCGAGCAAGGTTTATGTAGCAATGCGCAATCTTCACATCTAGCATGTTGCTTTTGAGGCTGTGTATCTACAATTTAGGTTGTTAACACGAAAGTGCATCAGATGCAGATCGAATGCTCGAATATGAAGAGATTTCTATGCTCGACGTTGTCGATACAAAAAAGTGGAAAGCCTGTTTTTAAAGTCATAGATGTCTTCTTTTTTATTTAAATGTTCAGGTTCATCAATCTGATCTGTTAAATTTAAGAGTGAACAAGGAATCTTGGATGCCGAAGGTTATGCATAAAACCCTTCGAAAAAGAGCATTCCTTGATCAGTGTTCAATATTCGAGACGTTGTCTTAATGGACAAAGCCGATCGATACAATCACCCTACCTCCGAGAACGTTATGGATACTATGAATGAAGGGGCCCAAGCGAGTAACCCTGTCGACGAAGCTGTTGATGCAATGACGGCTACGTTGGCTCCTAAAGCAGATCTAACAAAAAGAGCCATTGCTGCGGTTATCGATTTTGTTCTTGCGTCTTTGTTAAGTCGCATCCCTTTTGTTGGCTGGTTTGCCGGCATTGGCTATATCCTTGTACGCGATGGCCTGGATGTTGAACTGATAAATCGACAATCTATTGGCAAAAAGATCATGGGACTAAAGACGGTTCGGTTGGATGGCGAAGCAATGGACATAGCCGCTTCTGTCCGCAGAAACTGGATGTTTGCATTGGGTACATTAGCCGGCCTGTTCTTTTGGGTACCTGTATTGGGTTTTCTGGCCGTGATGATTGCAGCATTTGTTAGCTTTCTGATAGCTGTTTACGAAATCTATCTTGTTTTCACTGAAAGCGAAGGTCGTCGTTGGGGAGACAGCTTTGCAGGAACAAAAGTGATAGAAATAGATGAATAGATAGCCCGAGGTTAGAAACTCGTATCTATTAATTTACAGCAGTGGAGTGGGGTAGTGAAAGGGGTGTATAGCACTGTTTGCAGTAGCGCGTAATCACGCAATATGCATGCAGGAGTGTACGCCCGGTTTTGTGCTTGAGACGCGCATAATTGCGGGTTGAAACTGCTGTTGACCGGTAAAGAAAACCGATTGCTCATGTCTGAACAACGATATCTCGTTACTGCCAGGAAGTATAGACCGCAACGGTTTGAAGAGATTGTAGCCCAGGGGCACGTTTCCGAGACGTTGAAAAATGCGATTACACTGGATCGATTGGCGCACGCTTATCTGTTCAGTGGCCCGAGAGGCGTGGGTAAAACAACCGCAGCGCGGATTCTCGCCAAGGCGATCAATTGTACGTCCTCTCTTGAGGAAAGAGACGGCGGCGAGCCGTGCCGGTCTTGTGAATCGTGCCGTACCTTCGAGGAAGGGCGTAGCATGAACATTATTGAGATTGATGCTGCGTCGAATAATCGCGTTGAGGATATTCGTGAATTACGCGATACCGTACTCATTCCTCCACAGGGCAGTCGGAAAAAAGTCTATATCATAGACGAGGTCCACATGCTTTCCAATGCGGCGTTTAACGCGTTGCTGAAAACATTGGAAGAGCCTCCGCCTTATGCATTGTTCATATTTGCAACGACAGAGCCGAACAAAGTATTACCAACAATCCTGTCGCGATGCCAGCGGTTTGATTTCAGGCGTATCGCCGTACCTGAAATTGTAGCACATCTTGAAACGATCTGCACAACAGAAAATATTCAGGCAGATGAAGCATCTTTGATGCTCATCGCCCACAAAGGAGACGGTGCGTTAAGAGATTCGTTGTCTGCTTTTGATCAGGCCGTTTCACTCTGTGGTACCTCGTTAAAGTATCCTGAGTTGGCGCAGGCTTTTGGGGTTGTAGATGTCGAGTTGTTTTTTGAAGTCACGCAGTGTGTTGTTGCCGGCAATAGCGGTGGACTCCTCTCAATGGTTGACAGAATCATCAGGCAAGGATATGATCTGCAGGAATTCCTGATTGGTCTGGCTTCACATCTGCGTAACCTGCTGGTAGCCAATACGATGCAGAATACGTCGCTGATCGAATTGGCCGAGGCTGTTAAGCAGCAATACGCAACAGAAAGCAAACAGCACTCAGAAACCGATTTGCTGCGTTTATTGATGGTTGTTGCTGATGGCGAAGAGAAATTAAAGACAAGTGCGCAGCCCAGACTGCAGCTTGAATTAACGTTGCTCAAAATGGCTGCCATGGCGCATGCGGTCGATTTGAAAAAAGCGCTTGATAAACTGGACAAGCTTGAGTCTGGTGTCAGCGATGGGACGATCAGTGTTTCATCAAATACCAGTTCGGAGCAGTCAGGCGCGGCGCCTGCCAGTAGTGCTGCGCAGCCTCCGCCGGCGCAAAAAGTTGTTGCGAAGGTGGTTGTCTCTGATGCATCTACCCCTTCGCCGGCACCCGGTGGACCCACGACCAGCTTGGCTTCAGCGTCTCAAGGCACATCGAGTGCGGCTTCCGGGCAAATGGCTTCCGGGCAAATAGAAACTACACAACCGATAACTGCACAACCGATAACTGCACAACCAACAACTACACAACCAACAACTGCACAACCAACATCTGCACAAGTGGCAACATTGGTTACAATGCCGCCGCCGGCCCCAGAGGCTTCATCGCCAGAGATTGCTGCTTCTTCAGAGATTTCAGCAACCCCAGCGATTTTAACATCAACAGCGCCTTCGATGCCGCTTGCTGGTACGGTAGAGTCAGGTGGGGACATCGCAGTTGCTGAGATGCCGGAAGTGTTGGATGCCCCAACTGGAATAGCTACTGAGCCCCCGCTGGCGCAAACAGCATCTATACAAATTGACGAGCCAGTCTATGAGGCGGACGAGTCTTCTCAACCGTTTCCGCCATTTGCGGACTTGCCGCCAGAAGTTGAACAGCCACAGGTAAATACACCAACTCCTGTACAGGCAGCGCCGGATGATGCATCACAATCGAGTTATCGCGGACTTTTCGGTGCGCCTGCGCTGCGGAAGGTGCAAAATAATGAAATGCCTTCGGGAGACGATGCCTCTTCATCTGCAGAGGGGAATGTTGCCACGCTAGGCGCACCTTCAGCTGAATTGGCAGAGATCAACAAGGTTTGGCCTGAGTTTCTTACGCATGTTAAAACGGAGCGAATCCACGTCAGTGCGCTGTTGCAACATACCCGACCGATACAGCTTAAAGATGAAACGCTTGTCATGGCTGTGCCGGATGAATTCCACAAACGCATGCTGACGAACCAGCAGGATTTTCTGCTGGATCACTTATGCAACTTTGTGATGGAGCCTGTAGAAATGGTCAGTTTTGTGATCGATATGGCTGGATCTGAAGAGTTGAAGGAGCAGGAAACCGCGGATGAAATTGATCCGTACGAATACATGCAGAAAAAGCGAAATGAAAGCCCCATTATACGCGCCATCTTTGATGAGTTTGGCGGCGAGATGGTTTGGTAATATAATTTGACTGGAGATTACAATGTCTGATGAAATGAATATGGCCGATATGTTCGGCAAGATGATGGATATGCAGCGGAAGATGACTGAAGCCCAGGAATCTTTGGGGGAACGGTCAGTAACAGCTGAAGCCGGCGGCGGTATGGTGAAAGTGACAGTAAACGGATTGCAGAGAATTACTTCAATCAAGATTGAACCAGAAGTAATTGATGCAAACGACAAAGAATTACTTGAAGACCTGGTAATCGCCGGCGTGAATAAAGCGCTGGACGAAGCTGCCAGTCTTGCTAAAGGTGAAATGTCCAAAGCAGCCGGCAGCATGTTGCCACCGGGATTTGATCTTGGGCAATTGGGATTGTAGATTTTTCGCGGGAGTTAGAGGTATGCCCATCAAGGTGTGACAAAACAATGGCATCCCTTGATGGTTAATTTGTTTATCTGAATCCTGTTGATACGCCATATCCTCCATCAAGCCTATGCAGTTTACCTCTGAAGCCGTTGAAGTGCTGGTGGAGCAGTTCACCAAATTGCCCACCGTGGGGCGGAAAACAGCGCATCGACTCGTTGCCTTTATTTTGAAGATGCAGCGGGAAGAAGTTGTCGAGTTTGCGAAAGCACTGGTTGATGTCAAAGACAAAGTAAAAGAGTGCCGTACCTGCTATAACGTAACGGATACCGAACTCTGCCCTATCTGCCTATCGCATAAGCGAGATAAAAGTCAGATTTGCGTTGTTGAGGAGCCCAATGATGTGATCGCCATAGAACGCACCAACGAGTATGGCGGCGTATACCATGTGCTGGGCGGTGTGATTTCTCCGCTGGATGGCATCGGGCCTGAAGATTTGCGGGTGCGTGAACTGGTGGCTCGTTTGCAAAATGTAACGGTAGAGCTGGGAGATATGGTTGGTCCGTCTGATGTGCATTCTGCAGATGCCGGCGACTCGGTTGAAGCTGAAGAAGCGGCCACTGTAAAGGAGATTATCCTTGCCATGAACCCCAATGTTGAAGGAGATACCACCGCATATTATCTCTCTCAATTGCTCAAACCGTTTAATGTAAAAATTACCAGAATCGCCAGAGGATTGCCTATTGGAGGTGATCTTGAATATGCAGATGAGGCGACGTTATCAAGAGCTATTGAAGGCCGGGTGTCATTTTAAATCTCAATTTGTAGATTTGTCCATGCCCTTGCGTTACCCAAAGACCGTAATTGTGTGATGTAACAGATTCATTAACAAATGCCACGCTTACCATGGCAAAACCTTCTTTCGTCCTGAATAGAGATTCGATTAATCGAATGAAATGAAGAGTTTGTCCTCAACTAGATTGGGGAATCTTTACCAAGAGACGCTCCAGTAACCTGAACGCGGCATTTCACGAAGATCCTTCCTGCGTCGACGAAAATCGTCGACATCCGATCAGGATGACATGATTGGGCGTTTTGAGCTACTTGCGATAATAATTACCAATCATATTGTTACATCACAACGTAATTGATCAACCATCCATTTGAAATCACCATCTTTCACTTTGCAATTTAATATTTCACCCCCCGTGTCTCATGTTAAGTAGACGCGCAACGCTCCTCCTTTTTATTCCTGTTCTGCTGATTCTGCTAGGATACGTTCTGTATCCCAGTTTGCGAACTTTTATTCTTGGGATGTCAGGTGAGAATTATTCGCAGATGTTTGCCTCCTGGCGATCTGCAAATGTAAGGGCACTTGTAAATTCAATCGGGATCTCTTTAGGGACAGTGTTTGGCGGTGGTGTTCTCGGGACGTCCCTGGCGTATTTCTTCTTTCGCTACGATTTTCCCTTACGTAAGACACTCATGTCTGTAGCGGCCTTGCCGTTGGCATTGCCGCCGCTGGTGGGTGTACTGGCCTTTCTTTTTTTGTATGGCGAAAGCGGGATATTACCCCGTGGGTTAAAAATGGCGTTTGGACTCGAAGAAGTGCCTTTCGCTTTTGAAGGATTGTGGGCTGTTCTCTTTGTGCACATCTACACGATGTACGTCTATTTTTATCTGTTTGTGACCGCTGCGCTACGCGGTATTGATGGCAGTTTGCTCGAAGCCTCCGCCGGCATGGGAGCTAGCTCATGGACAACTTTTAGACGTGTGATTGCGCCCCTGTTGCGGCCAGCGCTCATCAGTGCATCGCTCCTTGTCTTTATGATTTCGATGGCGTCTTTTACGGCCCCACTGCTTTTTGCCGGCACAGAAAATTTCATGACGCTGCAGATCTATAATTACAAGATCAATGGCGATCTGTCTTTTTCAGCTTCTGTATCGACGCTATTAACTTTTATCTGCCTGTTCTTTTTGATCTTAATCGAGTGGACGGGCCGCAAGCCCTTTGGGACAAGTGCGATTAAAGGGACCGGGGCTACTTCTATACCTGTGCAAAGTGGTGCTGCACGCGTGCTTCTGATTGGAGGAGCATTACTGCTGTTGCTGTTTCTGTTTTTACCTATTGCTACAGTTATCCTCATTTCTTTTGCAGAAGAAGGAAGCTGGACGTACCAACTTTTGCCGCAACGATATACACTCGCGAACTATACCTCGTTATTTGCTGATCCGGATGTTCTGCAACCTATTCTGAATAGCTTGCAAATGGCCATTCTGGCGACTGTCGGAAACATGATTTTTGGTGTTGGAGCAGCGCTGTTGATTGCCAAGGGAAATATGCGCGCGCCGGGTAAGGAGTTGATCAGGATTCTCGCGGTGCTTCCCTTTGCCATTCCAGGGACAGTGATCGCTGTGAATATGATTGTTACGTTTAATGAAGCTACGCCGCTTACATTCGGGCAAATACTGGTGGGTAGTTTTTGGATTTTGCCGCTGGCATATTTTGTACGCCATATCCCTTTTGTGGTGCGCGCAACTTTGTCTGCACTGGAAAGCTATGATGATCGGTTGACCGAGGCTTCTACAGACCTTGGGGCTGGCTTTGCAACTACCTTCAGGCGTGTCATGTTACCACTGATTAGTGGAAGTATTATGGCCGGCACCTTGTTGACGTTTGTGACGGCTCTAGGTGAGTTTGTATCCTCGATTGTGTTGTACATCTACAGCAACAGGCCAATCAGTGTTGAGATTTTGTCTCAGCTCAGGTTGTACGAATTTGGCTCTGCGGCTGCCTACAGCGTTTTCCTGATGATACTCATTGGGATTGCAACGCTTTTGGTACGTCGTGTAGGTGCCCCTTCATCCCTGCGCCGCGTTTTTTGATCTGATGGAGCTCGTCCATATGCCCTGTGAGAAAAAGAGGG
>JBGCEN010000551.1:0-21037 GCA_045106435.1 Rhodothermales bacterium | reverse complement strand
ATATGCATATCGCGTCCTTTTTGCTCATATCTGCGTTCCTTTTTGCGCCCGATGCGCTGCATCGAACACAAAAAGCGCCTTGATCTGAACAAAAATGCCATCGAATGCTCTTTTCCCTGCTAATTGTCTACACGACCTAGTCTTCAGGACTATTGTTCTCCTTACAAAAGCAGCCGGCTAAAGAGAAGTTTGTTCGCTACAACATCGATAACAATCCTTTAACTGCCTGGAAGGCCATGTAGCTGGTGAATAGAAAGGCGATGGCGCAAATGAAATTCATCGTTTTGGCGTTGGTGTGCTCTCCGACCAGTTTTTTGTTGTTGAGGAGAATCATCATAAACAAGATGAGCAGCGGCATAAATATCGCCTGTATGGCAAGGGAAGCGATTTGAATCGATACGGGCTTGCCGCCGGCGAGTGGGGCAATGAGGCCGGCACTACAATAAATAAAGGCGATAATTCTAAAATGGGGGAGCGCAGGATTTCGCTCAAGCTTAAAGTAATCTGATATCGTCCAGATCGAAACAAGCGCATTGGGAAATGCAGAAGAAAGTCCAGCAGCTACAATACCAACAACAAACAGTGTGGCCGCAAAAGAGCCGGCGATTGGCTCAAGGGTATAGGCCATGTCAATGGCTTTATCAACATGAATGCCCTGTGCATGTAATGTAGCTGCTGCGCAAGCCATGATAATGCCCGAGAGTACAAAAATCAGTACAGCAGAGAGCGTGGCGTCTCGCCGTTCGTGCGCGAGGTCTTTTAAGGACCAACCTTTATCTGCAACCACAAATGAACGCATCATGATAATGCTACCGGCGAGGGTGGTACCAACCATGGCCGCAACGACAACGGCACCACCTTCCGGGATTGAAGGAACGAGCCCTTGCGCAATGGTCGAAACAGAGGGTTTCACCATAACCAGGTTAAAGACGAAACTAAGCCCCAGGATGGCCACAAGCACTGTGAGCGTTTTTTCGAATAGGCTGTACTTCCCAAAGAATATGAGGAGATAGATCACACTGGACCAGAAAATGGCCGATAGAAGAAAACTCCCGTTAATCCACGACGCAAAGGCCTCGGCTACAATACCGAGTACGCCAATGTTGGAGGAAAACTGCCCAATAACGATAGCAAAGACCAAATACAGTCCCGCCGGCCGTCCTATATGCGTTGTAACCGCTGCGACGAATGTCTGGCCTGAGGCTATGGTTAACCTGCTCATGGCACTCACTAAAGCCCAATAGAACAAACAAGATGGGATGAGGGCCCAAAGAAGCGAAGTGCCATGCTCGGCACCAGCTACCACCAGCGAAGAGACACTACCAGTACCAATGGTGGCGCCAATCATAAACAACGCCGGCCCATATTGAGAGAGCTTTTTAGGTACTTTGGTTTGTAAAACGGAAGACATCGCAGCACACGCGTTTATTGAGTTGTCTGCAATATAAGATTTGCTGCGTTGTTTGCCTCGGGTCTACTTATCCAACATTTGACAAGTTACTCCTGCATGGCACAAGTAGATGAGGGGGAGGGGAAGAAGGAGGATTAAGATTGGCTGCGTCCCCCGCTTCCAATCAAAAAAACTACCCGACTTTATAAACTTGTTTCTGTACCAAGTATCAGTTTACGAACCTGATCTATGCTGGTGGGCAAAGTAAGGAATGCGCTAACTCCTGCTTCTGCATAGACTTGCGCCGGCTTGCCCGTGTTTTTGCCTTGTATGCCGATCAGCTTGTGGTTGTCTGTTAATGATAAACTGTTGAGCAGCTCATGTAGTGCTTCAGGTTCTGGTGCCGGCTGAAGCATTGTATTGATCAGTATGGTTGAATAAGCAACTTGTTGGCTTGATTGTAATGTCGACGGGATTAATGCCGACGAAATGGAGTCAACTACATCAACGTCAAGTTCAAGAGACTCCAGTATGTGCGTTAAAATTTTCTGATTGATCTTATTGGGTTCTATTAGCAGTACGCTCGTTGATATGCTAGTTGATGTGCCTTTAATCAGGACCTGAGGTGATGATTTTTGC
The DNA here is from genome assembly GCA_045106435.1 of Rhodothermales bacterium. Lineage (GTDB taxonomy): Bacteria > Bacteroidota > Rhodothermia > Rhodothermales > JAHQVL01 > JBCCIM01. Next base: position 19,008 of record JBGCEN010000551.1, on the reverse strand, counting down.
GATTTGAGCGTTTCTGCAGCGAAGTTAAGCGCGCTTTTTAAGGAGGGATATAAGATTGGATAAGGTATTAGTACATCGAATTGCCGTTTTGCAGCCGGCGTCAATTTTCTGACAGGGGATACCAGGCTTGCAAACAATGGAGAAGCCTTCTGCCCGGCAAGTAAGCTACGCAGTGCATTGAGGTCTTGCGGATTGGCATCATTGAATGGAGTAATCACTACATCCAGAGGGGCTGGCGTTTCTTCTACTGATTTATCTGATTGATCAGCGCATGCTGCTTGAATACACGTTGATTCAAAACCCAGCCAATCCAGGTGTTCTTCAAGTACCTGTTGGTCTGCCTCATGAAGCTTGAAGAATCCAACACGTAAAGAAGGTATTCTTTTGGCTGGTTTAATCTCTATTGATTCTAAAGGTGCGTTTAGCGGAAATTGAATGGTGCAGCGTGTGCCCTCACCAACGCTACTGTCAATATTGATCTCTCCTCCCATCAAAGATAGCAGTTTTCGACTGAGCGAAAGCCCCATCCCTATCCCGCCGTGCTTTCTTGCATTGGTCTGATCTGCTTGCCAGAATGGTTTGTACGCAACAGCCAGATGCTCAGGGGTGATTCCAATACCCGTATCCTGAATTTGGACAACGAGCGTGGTTTGGTTTTTGTCCTTTATTAAAGGTTTGAGGTGGGCTTTTATGCTTATATGACCATGATCTGTAAATTTGATCGCGTTGTCTATTACGGCTCCAATAATCTGTTTAAAACATTTTGGATCAAGTGTTATGTTGCCGCGGATGTTTCGAGCAGGCAGGAGGGAGATGCCTATACCTTTCTTGATAGCTGTTATTGCATGGTCGGAAGTTAATTCTTCCAGACAAGAAAGCAAGTTAAAGGGTTGGGGCTGCAACTTAAAATCTCCTTGAGAAAGCCTGGAATAGTCTAACAGGCTCCCGATGATTCCATTCAACGACTTGCCAGAGTCCATGATGGCTTCTGTATAGTCTTTAAGCTCATTGGAGAGTGGCATGCTCAACATGAGTTGTGCCATGCCCAAAATCCCATTCAAAGGCGTGCGCAGCTCATGGCTCATTGTGTCCAGAAATTGCGACTGGACTTCATCCGTTTGCTGCTGTTGATATTCTTGTTGGCGTTGAAAGGCAGCTAATTCGGCCTCCAGTGCATGGCGTTTTCTCTGTTCATCCTGGAGCAGACGCTCTAGTGTTTCGAGCTGGGAAGAGAGGGTGGAGACTCTTTTATCTAAAAAAGTACAATGCTCGCTAAGCGTTTCAAAAGCTTCGGAGTATTCGTTTTTTAATAATGATCGTGCAGATGACGGGATATTGAACTGATGCTCACCCTTTGGGGAAGTGCCATCCATACATTCGCTGTACTGATCAAATAGAAGCAAAAGGTTAAATGTCAGTATCGGCTCCTATTTTCCAAAGCTAAATCCATCTACTTCAGAAATCCGAATGCGCCAGAAGCCCACTATTCTCTGTGCCGGCGGGGTGCCGTCGATTACGGACGCATTTTCAAGGTGCAGGAAGATGGCTTCTGTATCTACTGTGACTTCTTCGAAAAGCCCAAGAATGTCAAAAAGGCCGGGCATGTTTTCCTCATGCACGTGAGAATTAAACTGTTTTCTTATTTTAAGCAAGTAGTTCTGTTGCCCGATAACCCTGCCGCTTAAGACGGTACCGTTTACGGTAATGGTTGCTGTGGTATAAACGCCATGCTCCGCCAACTGCATGACGGCGATAAGGATGGGGTCGATGTCTTTTTCCATTGTACTATTCGAATCTTATATATGCAGTGTATGCCGGCGCGGGCGAGAAAAATATGTAACACCTTGGAAATCCGATCAACGTAGATTTAGAAGATCATAGATACGAGGGCCAACATGCTTGCTATCACACGATTTAAAGGGTTGTACTACGTTATTTTTGGCGTAATTGTTATTTCTTTTGTTTGGCAAGTTGCACTGGGTTTGTGCCCGGTGCCTTAGTAATTCCCTTCAACGATTTGTATAGATCATCTTAATACCAAGATTATGGCTAAAGCTTTTGTGTTCGGGAGTACATTGGTTCTTCTTGTTTTTTCGATGGCCGGCGCAATTACTGGGAAAAATTACGCTGAGACAACTGTTACGGAAGAAGAACAAGATGTGCATGCTGAGACGATTGATTCAAACCTGATTGTGCTGGAATTATTCACGTCTCAGGGGTGTTCTAGCTGCCCGCCGGCAGATAAGTTTTTGCGCGAACTCGCGGATGATCCCAAATGGGCCGGCCGGGTTCTGCCCTTGTCTTTTCACGTTGATTATTGGAATTATCTGGGATGGAAAGACCCGTTCTCCAAGCCGGCCTGGACAGAGCGGCAGGGAGACTATGTCCAGGCAATGGGTGGTGCTACGATGTACACGCCTCAGATTGTGATTCACGGACGGGATGAAGCGGTAGGTTCAAGGTTTCAGCAAGTAAGACGCGCATTGGAAAAACAGGCAGGAAATCCAAACGCGCATTTAATTGATATCTCGGTAGAATCGTTGGAGAGAGGTGAGAAGAGCCTCAATGGTGAGATTAAAGTATCGGGGCAGTTGCCGGCTGCGCGATCTGCTTATGCTTTAGTAGGCATCGCTTTTCAGAAAGGGTTGTCAACAGATATCAGGAAGGGCGAGAATGCCGGTAAAACATTGAAAAATGATTTTGTAGTAAGAAACCTGAAAGTTTTGTCTCAGTTGCAAGAATCAACAAATCTGGATCTGAATAAGACATTCAAGATAGCGCTGGATAAAGATATCAGCTCGGATCAGCTCGGTTTAGCTGTACTTGTTCAAAACCTGGAGTCGATGGAAATTGTTGGAGCAGCGGTTAGGTTTTAGTCTTTCCTGATATTATCTGTAAATACTTTTGTGCGAAAGGAGGTTTTTTTACATATATTGGAAAATAGCCATTCGCATGTCTTTTAGATCTGGCCGAAAATAGCTATCCTTGTTTCTTTTCTGTCGCTGCAATCAAGCATATTGCAGTTTCAAGGTTCGTCGGTTTGAAGTAGTTACATGACGTAACTGCACAATGTTGCCCTTTTTTTGGCAATCCCCCTGAATTATTGACAGTAAGGATTAAGTCATCACGCGCTGTGCGGCGCTTGTGGTGACTTTCCTCATTTTATCTATTGCTTCTGATATGGCGCTGACCATGGTTTCACAGCAGGATCGTGATCGATTGATCGCTGAAATTGACGCTCTTAATCGTTTATATGAGGATACCAAAGTATTCCTCGAAGAAGGATTGCAGGATTCCAGTATCTCGCAAGAGGATTTTGCGGAAGGTGCAATGCGAGCAATGCGATTGCTCATACGCCTCAAAGTAATGCTGGACGATTACTCAAAATTATAAAAATGGCCCAAACATAACGAAGCCCGATCCAAAGACCGGGCTTCGACCCACCACAGAAAGAGGTCCACACCCTATGAGGGGGTGTTCTTATGCTATTTCGACACCTACACGAGGTAGGTGACCTCAAGCTGAATATCGGTCCAATTGCGCATATCTTAAAAACAATCGGTATTTATCTTTTGAGGCACGGCACGGCCCAGAGGCGTGAGATCCACAGGAAATTCGGCGAGTGTTCAGATTGTGGTTTATTTTAAACCCTAAACCCTAAACCCTAAACCCTAAACCCGTGATGTAACAAGTTCATTGATAAAATGCCGCGATTGCCTTTGTAAAACTTTCCTTCATGTCATCCTGATAGGAGATCCGATCATTCGGATCGTATTGAAGGATCTTTGCAAAGTGAATCGTTTAAATAAACCCAGCGTGGCATTTCACGAAGATCCTTCCTGCGTCGACGAAAATCGTCGACATCCGATCAGGATGACATATTTAGGTGTTCTGACTGACTTCCAGGTATAATTATCACTCATATTGTTACATCACACCCTAAACGAGTAAGCTAAGGTCTTGCCGGCGGAAGGGGCCAGTCTGAAGGAGGAGGGTTTTCTCCACCGCCGCCGCCCGAATTGCCACTCAGAAGAATTGCTGCGCCGGCTGCGACTGCAAGTGCAGCACCACCGCCGAATAACAATGCTTTTCTTTTGCGCGGGGCTGCTTTGTCTTGATTGGATTCCTCTGTCGGAGTTGCTTCAGCAACCACAGGGGGAGGTGTAATAACTTCCGGCACTTCCACAGGGAAAATGCCATTAGCAATCATTTGTTGTTTTACTTGGAGGATAAAAGCAGAAAAGTTGGGGGGGAGTAGTGGATCTGGCTCGTACTTGGCGTCCAGCCTGTAAAGTCCCTGGATGGCGGTTGTTGCTGCATCATTCTCGCCGAGTACAAATTGCGTGCGACCCAGCAAAGCATAGGCGGTTACACCCTGGTTTTGCGTGTAATCACCTGATTCAATGCAAGGTTGTAGAAGCGCAATGGTGCTCTCGAAGTCTCCGTTAAAATAAGCTGTTTCGGCGTCTACTAAAGATGTGCTACAATCATTAGTATCTTGCGCCAGCACTGTCAACGGTGCAAAAAATAGAAAGCAAACTGTTAGGACACCTACAACTAAGGTCCTGGGTAGCCTTTCGGGGGCGATCATACACATTGAATTTAATCTGGTAATAATCGGCATGCGGGAAGCTGGAGCTGATATGGCGCCAGGCAATTAGTTGGATTTTCTCAAGACAAACCGAAGGGGGCTTTTAGTAGAAGCGTCGTAGTTCACCTGTTGAGGCTCTTCGACGGGTTCATAACCTTCCGATTTTACTTCGATTTTATGCAATCCTACAGGTACTTCAATGGGTGTTGGCGTGTAAAGCCCCGTGGGTTCTCCGTCGAGCAGTATTTCTACATGCATACCATTCTCTGCCGTATCAAAGGCAGTAATGATAAGTCTGACTTTCTGAGAAAAGTCGATACCAAAGGCCAGAGAATCTGATGCTCCAACACGTACGGTTTTTCTCCATTGCCCGTACATTGAGTTCGATATCAATATCTCGTGATCTGTGGCTAAAACAGGCAGCCTGACATCAGCGCCGGCTTCTTTTTGAATCAGTCTGCCGTCTATATACAGCTCAGAGGGTGGATTAATATCAAATTTCAGCAGGCCCGTAATGGGGGACAGCCGCGTGTTTACAGGGCTAATCTGGTAAGGTCGTACGTTGATCCGAGATTTATAGGACTCGTGGTTATTTAAACGTAATTCGACATTTGAAGAACCTACCGCTACGTTATCCAAAAAGAGGGGCGTAGAGCCTACAACTATACCATTAAGGTAAACCTGAGCTCCTTTGGGGGTAGAATCAAATCTAATAGATCCAACAGGCTTTGTTTCTACGTTGGAGTTGTTCGTTGTCCCTGTGTTTGTCTCAGGAATCGTAGGTGTACCAACGGGAGGATCTATTATACCAGTAGAATCGCCGGCCTCATTGGTGGACAATCCTGGTCCGGAGTCCGGGCCTTCTTCAACGCTAATCGGATTGAGCTCGATTTCTGAAAGCGGCGCTGCCTCGGCTCTTGTAATGGTTGTACCCGGATTCCCTTGCTCTGCCAGAGATGGGGTCTCTGATTGCGAGATAAATGCACTGAGTACTTCGGGAGTGAACACTGCAATAAAGGACAATGCCACAATGAGCAGGCCAACGAGCGTTGCGTAAATTCTCCAGCGCTGACTAAAACTTGATTCCGAAGCATAGCCATTAGACGCCGTCCCATTCACAACCAGAGACGTTTTGGTCTGGTTAATTTCAAATTCTTCCAGTGCAGAAATCATTTCTGCAGCACTCTGAAATCGCTTGTGCGGCTCTTTTTCGAGCGATTTCATGATAATCTTTGCCAGCGGCTTTGGGATAGAAGAATCTCGTTTCCTGATATCCGGAAAGGGTTCTTCTACAATCATTTTCTGGATTGTATAGCCGCTCGCATTTTTTTCAAAAGGTAAAACGCCGGCGATTGCTTCGTAGATGGACATGCCAAGTGAGAAGATGTCTCCCCGGTGATCTACGTTGCGCAATCCACGAATCTGTTCTGGTGGCATGTAATGTATTGTGCCACCGGTAGCCATGGTTACCGTTGTGTCCGTAGTGCGCTTGCCTTCCTGAAGAATTTTGGCTAAACCAAAATCTGTAATCTTTACAACATTGTTTTTTGCCAGCAGAATATTTCTCGGCTTGATATCCCTATGTATAACCCCGCAACTGTGGGCATAGTGGAATGCCGATAACATTTGTTTAGTCAAGTAAAGCGCTTCTTTCCACGGAACAGGGCCTTTCTCTTCCAGATAGTCTGCAAGGGTAGGACCTTTAACGTATTCCATCGAGATATAAAATCCCATATCGAACGAACGAAAGTCGTAAACGATAACAATGTTGGGATGATGTATCTGGGCCAGTGCACGTGCTTCAGCCCTGAAGCGTCGAAGAAAAGAATCATCCTGGGCCAGGGCCGGATTGATGATCTTTAGGGCTACTGTGCGGGATAACTCAAGATTTTCAGCTTTAAAAACTATACCCATGCCACCACGCCCGAGGACATCGTCAATACGGTGTCCATCGACTTCTCGACCGATGAACTCTTCAGGACGTGGATACATAGTTAACATTCAGCTTCTATACGAGGGACCCATTCTAGCTACAGCACACTTTTAAGCCGGGTGTATTTCTACTACACACAAGCCTGAAAATATCCCAAGCAATAGTGTCGATTAAAATACAGCGTTTAAAATATATATGTATAGATAAAAATAGGCTCCTTTATCTTCGTAAAATCATGCTACGCACAATCTGCGTATCTTGCAATTGCAGTCGATAAAAATACAAACCGCTACTCAAAGGTGTGCCGGCATCATTGACCCCACTCCATTGAATTTGATGATGACCTGCGTCATAATCTCCATCAGAAAGGAGGCGAACTTGTCTGCCCAGCGCGTTATAGACGACTAATCGGATCCGAGAGGGTTCCGGCAAGGCAAATTCCAGCGTCGTTCTTTCAGTAAATGGATTCGGGTAATTGGGTAGTAATACCAGCTCATCAGGCAATATACTTGCCTGTTCAGTATCAATATAAGCAGCATCACCGATCAACAGCACAAATTCTTGTTTGGTTGAATTGGGCCAAAAAGTAAGAGAGGGGTTCTTACGCAAGTCGTAACGTTTTGCGAGCTTACTGTCAAAAAGAATAATTTCTTGATGATCTTCAAAATTCTCATACCCCGAGGTGTTCAGAACAAGCGGTTCATTAACCTGTGCATGTAGCGCGATTTCATAGCGATATCCGCGGGCATCTGCCGGCAGAAATTCTTCGCTTAAAAAGCCTTGTCGACTGCCAGACTGGATTCCCTTTCTAACAAACCGAAGACCCGCTTCCTCAAAAGCCTCTGGAGGCGCAATTTGATCCAGCGCATCGGTCCCTTCTTCAGCCAATGGATGCCGGCCTGCTCTAATCGTTGATAACGTATCTGTTGATGAAAGCGCGACAATTTGCAGCGCTGGTATAGGGAGTCTCGCAGAATTGCCGGCTGTTGCAGGCAAGTAAGGGATTCTGATCTCATTTAATTCTTCGCTGTTGAAGTAGTAATACGCATCACCACTGCTGGCTGAAGAAAAGACGGGCGCTGCGATATATCGACCATCCCATCTGTAAATCTGCTGCGTGAGTTGGTTTATCTGGCTAACCGCCTGCCAGGGGACATCAATATCAAAGGGATTGGAAATAATATTCCAGCCACTTTGCAGTGGAATTGTAAAGCTTCCATCTTGCGCCAGTGCCACTGTCGGGCGAGCTTCAGAACGCTCCCATGTTAATTTCGACAATAGCCAGAAACCACTGCCGGGTGTAAAGTTGAAATTGGCGGAGTTATTATACCGCTCGAAGTACACTTCTCGGTCGTTTATATCCTGACCGTTATCCCGATACGCAATCCAGTCATCCTCCGGCATGCCATTCACGGCGGTGGCCATCGGCAGGTTAACATTGCCGGGCAATGCAACGAGGCGGTAGCTTGCCGATAGTTCTGCATTGCCAAACGAGATATTGATTTGTTCAGACACACTCTGCGGTGGCATGATCATGTCGGCTTGCACAACCACCTGAAAGGTCGTCGAAGCCATTGCTCCCTGGCTGTCCTCTGCGGTAACGGTCACATCTGCAATGCCAACCGAGGCCGGCGCTACTTGCAACGTGGATCCGGCATCAATAAGCGATAACGTCAGTACATCCGGAGTACTGGACTCAACCGCGTAGGTTAAGGGGTCTGCATCTGTAAAGACATCCATTAGAGACAGATTAACCGCGTCATCTGTTTCAAATAGCGTCAGGTTGCTAATTGTGTTCGCAACGGCCGGCCGGCTGTTGATCGTTAGTATAAATTCATCAGTTGCGGAGGCGTCGAAGCTGTCTTTTGCTTCAATAGTTATTGTTGTTGTGCCAATTGCGATAGGGGTTAGGACAAGCGATTCACTTTCGATGGCAGCCTGTGCAATCCCTGTATTGCTCGAATTTGTTGAGAACTGCAGGTCGTCACCATCAGGGTCCATAAATACATCTGGCAGACCAATAGAGCCCGGGCCATCTTCCAGCACATAAGTGAAGTCCACAATTGGATTATTAACCCTTGGTGCCTGATTGGTCGTGCTGCGGATGAGGTTCATCGAAAAGACACTACTTGTCGAAAAACGACTTCCATCAGATGAGGCAACCAGATGATACAAGGTCACAGATTCTCCTTGTCCAATGCCTTGGGCAGCCAGGAATGCATCCAGGTTTTCGTGGGAAATAGAAAATGAAGTTTCTTTGCCGGTTCTGAAAATGCCATCGATGAGGTCAGAATTATTCTCGAAGTCATTATTTCGCGAAAACGCCCACAGATAATCCACCGGGTGTCCCTGGGCATCAGAAACAGCGTTCCATTCAATATCAATATTGCCGGCATCACCGAGGTTAATCTCTGTGCCGTCTCCTGGTGCTGTTATCGTGGTTTCTTCTGGCGCAGTATTAGGTGTCGCATAAAGCTGTCCACGAAGCTCTGGTGCCAAAGGATTGGAAATACTGCCGCTTTCAGAGGCTATCGTTATATAGAACAAGCCATTCTGCAACGCGATGAGTTGATCGTCATTCAGGTCGTATTGATTGTTCTCTTCCGAAATGATGCCTTCTTGCCCCGAACCACTGATCGCCAGCGTTATGACAGGATCTGTCGTTACGCCCGGAGCACCGATATGCACATAGGCCGCACCAACGGGAAAGGTAAGCTGCTCAAAGGACCCGGAGACAATGAGCTGGCTCCCAACCAGCGTGGCAGCGATGTTTCCATTGGCTGGGCTGAGTAGTGGGGGGATCACATGAATGCTCGATAGATTACTCGCATATTCAACAACGGAGATCACGTTTACCGTGATTGACTCACTGAAAATGGTGAGGTCGCTTACAATTTGATTGGTTACCTCAAGCGTATAAACACCTGCGTCACTTTCAGTCACTGAGGGAATGACAAAGGTGTCTGAGTTGGTGTCGGGTATGGGCGATCCGTTTTTCTTCCACTGGTAAATATTCTGATCTCCACCTACCTCGATTTGTATGAGCAGCGGATTGTTTTCTGTTATGATAAGTGTCCTAGCCTCGCCAACATTTGCTTGTGGACTGTATTGGAATTCATTGATGTTGACGTTGGGCTCAAGATCTTCAAATGTAAACAGGTTATTGAATACAAAAAGATCGTTCAGTTCATTTTGCGTGCCAGATGAAGCAAAATCAGGGAGGTCCGTGAGCTGGTTGGCTTGAAGGCGTAAGACCCGCAGAGACTCCAGGCCCGTCAGCTTCTCTGAGACAGCACCAGAAAACTGATTGTTATTCAAATAAAGCACTTCCAGGTTTTCGATTTGCGAAAATGCATCGGGTATAATGCCCGTAAATTCATTGTTGTCAAGAAAAAGATTTTGGAGCACGGCCATGTCGGCCAGGCTTGCCGGTATTTCTGAAGTCAGATTGTTTTCGCCTAAATCAATCACTTCAAGATTGGATGACAGCGCAATCTCTTCGGGAATCTGCCCGGTCAGATTGTTGTCTCTCAATGAAATCCGGCGAAGAAAGGGGAATCCACCAATTGCAACGGGAAGCTCTCCGTTCAAATTGTTGTTCTCCAGATCTATTTCTATAATCTGCCCGTCGTCGCTGGCGTTTACGCCATACCAGGTATTTACGGGCGCATTGGACAGCCAGTTGTTTTTTCTCGACCAGTTAGGGCCGTTGGTTGCGTTATACAAGGCGATCAGCGCACCTCTGTCGGAACCTGTAAGGTCAAAGATATGCGCGGCACCGGCGTCGAGACCCGCTTTGTCGTCTCCTTTGGTGCCACTGATCACAAACGTGCCGCTGATGTTAACGGCTTGCCCAAACAGATCGCCGGCTTCCAGATCTTGTGGTGTTACTTTAGATACTTCTATCCAGCTTCCGCCTATTTTTTGAAATACGTAAATGGCGCCGCTGAAATCATTATCAATGCGGGTAGACACAATGGCGTAGTTGCCATCAATGGTCACCGAGTTGCCAAATCTATCCAGGCTCTCTCCGTCTGACGCAAGTAGCTTTGCTGTTTGTTGCCATGAGGCATCGTTCTGAAGCTCGAAGATATACGCAGCTCCAGCTTCTTCACCATTGGTGTCCACATCCCTGGCACCGACGATAATCTGATCATCATGAATGGCTACAACTTCGCCAAAACTGTCATCCTGCCTGGCGTCGCCGGCGTAAATCTTGGTGATTTGTATCCATTGGCTTCCATCAAATTCGTAGACATAAGCAGCGCCGGCGTTTTCTGCACTGTCATCGTCATCGCGTGCACCAATGACGGCGCGATCCTCCGAGAGGTCTACGCTCCATCCAAAACTGTCGCCAGCCTGTGCGTCAGAAGGGATGAGTTTCTGCGTGAATGTCCACGTGGCATCTGCATCGCCCTGTATATTTCTGCGGTACACATAAACGGCGCCGGCGTTTCCCAGATTGGAATGGTCAGCATCGAGGGCACCAACAAAGGCAAAGTCGCCATTGGTTGCTACCGTTGCACCAAACTTGTCATCTAAAGCACCATCAAAAGCAACAAGTTTTTCTTGTTGAACCCATTCACCCTCTGCAGTTTTACCAAACACATAGGCTGCCCCCTTTTTTATCCCGTTTTCGCGGCTGTCCACAGCCCCAACGACTATTACATCGTTGCGGATGTCAGCAACACCGCCAAAAAGGCCATTATCGAAAAAGCCCGGAAGGATGGAGCCATCATCAGGTATTAACTTAGAAGTTTGTGACCATACTCCATTTGAGAAATCAAATACGTATGCGGCACCAGCATCTCCGCCGGCGTCATCATCCCGAAAGGCCCCAATTACTGCTGTATTCCCGTCAATAGCGACGGATTCTCCAAAGCGATCGTTTGGATCGCCATCAGATGCAGTAATTTTGTATTCGATAAATTGAGCCATGGCATTGTTGGCTGGCAACAATCCACAACATGCTATCGAAAGGAATACAATTGTTAAAGAACGCCTCATCATGAGAATACTTTGTACCATAACTGCTGTCTCTACAATATCCACTTCTGGTGATTTACAGATGGCTTTAAGATGGGGTCTGTGATATCGAAAGCGAAAAATCTGCATCATGCTGTACGATACGCCGTCGTCTGTTACGACTTTAACATCAATACTGCATGTTTTGGTTTCGGGCCTTGTATCTAAGGATACTCATCACATGTGAGCGGGCCATGGAAAAATACAACATTTCATGGCAAAAGAACATTCAGGCATCATAGTTGATTTAAGAACGTGAAAATTGATGTATTTGACCGTGTTTAGCCCTGAATTTATTAGTGATAATTTGAGCAATAATTTTATATCACGAATAAGTACTTGATTTGTCACATGACCACGGCCTACATTTTATCGCTTACAACCAATTTCGTTCTACAACAATTTGTAGTTCCCCACAGGTGCCGTCAAGGAGGACTGCCACTTAAGCATAATAGTCTGATTAATTACAACATCATGAGCCTCGATTTATGGTGGTAAAATTATTTTTAAAAACAGATACCGAGACTGACCAGGTCGAAGAGTTTACCTTCGAGCAGGAGCATATCTCCTTGGGAAGAGACAAGGAGAATGATATCCATATTCCCGATAAGAGCCGGGTGGTTAGTAAAAAGCACGCTGAAATTACGCGGCTGGAGGAGGGGTATGAGATCGTAGATCTCGGAAGTAAGAATTTTACCTACCTGAACAGTACGCGATTGGAATCTGGGCGAACCTATATGCTCAGTGATGGCGACGTAATAAAAGTAGGCGATTTTGAAGTTGAGTTTCAGGTGGTTAAGCCAGACGAGCCCGAAGTCGAGCCTGAAAAAGTGAAAGTGCCGGATTATGACAGGACTGTATTTGAAAGCAGTTTTGTAAATCCATTTGTCGATGAAGCAAGTAAGTTTGCCGAGGCTTTTACCAGTTTATGCGAAGCCTTCGACAAAGAAGCACCGAACAGAAGGATTGATGCGCTTAAAGATGCTTTTAGTGAAATTGACCTGGATGCAAATGCTGAGGTAAAGAAGCTTCTTGCCGGCTTTATCTTGGGAGAAGAGGATCCGGAAGCAACAGATCCTAAGGTGCACGCGATGTCCAAAGAAGGGCAAAATGGTGCCTCTGAGGTTCTTTCTCGGGAGCCCGTGCCGTTAGAAAAAGCACTGACACCCGTACGCAGTAGAAATAAAAAACCTGAGTTCTCCGAGCAAATCGAACAGGTACATAATGTTGTATTTAACGTGCTTTCAATGCTCGTGAGTGTGCCTTGGGAATTCCGTCACGAGTTTGTTGGACACACCATTGCGCAAACGCCGGAGTCTGAGATTCTGTTTGAAGGAAATGGAGAGCGGCTAAAAAATTACTTGCTGGATCCGGACTTGAACGAAGAAGAATTAGGACAACGTCTGGCTTTGCTTGAAGAGGGCGGCGATGAGGTGATTTTGCATCAGTTGGCTATGCTTGATGGATATAAAGCCGTGGTGCAACAAGGGATGCATATGCTTCTCCGTGAAATTGATCCTGTAGTGGCTGCTGAAAGCTTGTCGCAACAAGGCGGACTCTATCGTGTTTCTCCGAACCTGGCCCGTATGGTTGCTTCGTGGGGGTTACAAGATAAATTTAAAGAACTTAGGGCTGAAGATTGGTCGATCACCGAGCGGAGAGCCTACAGGCCTTCCTTTATTCGAGCTTATCTGTCGAGAATGTCGGCAGGACCTAAAAAAACACATGCCTGAAATAATCAGGCGATGATTCTGTAACGACATGTTATACAAATGTATAGCATATTGGGTAAAGTAGCTCAATTCAATGGCTCAGAAGTAAATGAAAAAGCAAGGGGCTCATCCACCGCTTAGATTAGTGGTGGAGATTCATGACGCAGATCCAATCGAACGGGTTTTTACCAGCCCGTTTCGTATGGGACGTGATAGTGATTGCGACGTGATGATTAAAAACAGCCATGTGAGCCGTAATCATGTTGAATTAGACTACAAAGAACGCTGTTGGTGGGTACACGACCTGGAGAGCACAAACGGTATCTATGTAAACGGGAAGAAAGTGAACCACGCCCCGATCATAGATAAAGATATCCTGCATTTAGGGAAAGATGGGCCGCGCATTGTATTCAATTACATTTCTGCAGAATCAGCTGCTGCGATGCCGGGGTTGGATGAACTGTCTGGTACTCCACGACTCATTCCAGGCACCCAGAAAATTTTGATGTTTGTGATTGCCGCCGTTTTACTCGGAGGCGCCGGCATTATATTTGGCCGGCATCAGCTTAGCAAGAACGACAATCTGGCTGAGCAGGCAGAAAGCCTCTTTGCTGAAATTCGTTCTGCTGATATAGCTATTGCGAATGTATATGCAGATCGGGCAGGTACAGATAAGCTGCTAACCGCTCAGCGCATCATAAATCTTGAAAAAGAACGACAGGCTGCAGCAGAGGATTACAAGGGATACTTGATCCAAATGGGTTTGTATCAGTCTCTGGACGAGAAGGAAAGCCAGATTTATAATACCGCCCGGTTCTTCAATGAAAGCGAAATTTCGATGCCCAAGACCTTCGTTGCAGAGGTAATGAATAGCATCAATCAGTACTGGCTTGGAGACGGAGAGGCGCCGTTTAAGGAAGCGCTTACACGTGCTCAATTATTTGATTATACTCCTTTTGTAGTAAAATCTCTGGAAGATTACGGTCTTCCTGCTGAGTTTTTCTATCTTCCGTTAAGTATCAGTGGATTTGAGGGAGATAAAGCAGTTAATCAGAGTGAAATGCATAACACCGCGGGCATCTGGCAGCTTTCAGTTGCAAGTGCCAGCGCATACAACCTGCAGCCTGCAATTGCCGGCGATGCGTTCTCTTTGGGATCTTCTGACGATAGATTTGATTTTAGGAAGTCTACGCAAGCCGCTACTAATTTATTACATGATATTTATAGAAATGAGGCGCTTGCTTCAGGTCTGCTTACTTTAGCTATATTTTTGGAGCACGAACAAGATACAACGAAGGGAGACATTCAACTGGGATCCATTCTGAATTCTGTAGCAAAAGATATAAATGAGCGTACGCTTTGGAGTATCCGGCAAAACCATCCGGAACTCATTTCAAAAGAAGTGTACGATCAGGTTATACGAATTTTTGCAGTTGCAGTGATTGGGCAGGATCCACGTTTGTTTGACCTGGATGTTGCTACACCTACTGCCTCCAATTATTTTAAAGCATTTTAATTATACGGGCACTCATGCCCGGTAAAAAAGAGATTAGTTTAATGTCCTGGTGGAGAGTTAAACGGCCGATGATCATATCTTATGGTGCCACGTCACATGTGGGACTGGTTCGCTCTGAAAATCAGGATGCGTATGGCAGTTTCCCCGAAAATAATCCTGAAAGCGCCGATGAACGACTTTTCATCGTAGCTGATGGTATGGGAGGACACTTGGGAGGTAAAGAAGCAAGCAGAATTGCGCTTCTTGAAGTGCCTAGGGTATTCTTCAGCAATAAAGAAAGCTCTGTTCAAGAACGATTGAAGCAAGCTTTTCAAAAAGCGAACGATAGTATTTTTGAAAAAGCCCAAACCGGGAACGGTTTTGATCGAATGGGGACAACTTGTACTGCACTGGTTTTATCAGATGGGCAGATATCTATTGCCCACGTTGGCGATACGCGAGCGTATCGCATAGAGAAAAACCAGATTGATTTATTGACACATGACCATACGTTGGTTGAAGAGATGCGCAGGGAGGGAGTGTTAACTGAGGCAGAAGCACGCGTTCATCCACGTCGTAACACATTAACCCGGGCTATGGGTGTTGAGCCCAACCTGGAAATTGATGTGTACGATATCGGCGAAGTAAAATCTGAACAACGTTTTTTACTGTGTTCAGATGGCTTGTCTGAAGTTACTGCCGAAGAATTTCAGCGAATTGTTATGCACATGGCCCCTCAAGAAGCGACCGATAAGTTGGTAGACATAGCGAACGAGCGGGGAGGCCATGACAACGCAACTGCGTTGGTGCTAAGTGCTGTTTAGGCCGGCATCAATTGTGTAGCGTTTCATTTTCTCAATGTTCATAGTTCAGCGTTACAATCTTAACCGTTGTAATCCTCAATTTGCTAATTAGGGGATTTTTATGCCCATGCAACAAAGTGATTCTTCAATCGGCCAGGTAATTGACGGCTACCGCATTCTCGAAGTGCTCGGGAAAGGGGGGATGGGAATCGTATATAAAGCAGAAGACATCGCCTTGTCTCGTGCTATCGCAATCAAAATGATTGCCCCTGATTTATCCTCCAATGAATCGTTTCTGCGTAGATTCCATTCAGAAGCACGCGCATTGGCTCGTGTTGAGAGCCCTTTTATCGTTGGTGTTCATGCATTAAGGCAAGTAGATGACAATTTCTTCATTGTCATGGAATATGTTGATGGGTGGACGCTGGCTGATGACATTGAAAAAGGAGTCATCGAGTTTTCGCGGGCGCGTGTTGTGCTTAAGCAGATGTTGCAGGCCTTTGCAAAGGCGCACAGTGTGGGCGTGATTCATCGCGATATCAAACCGCGAAATATCATGATCACCAAAGCCGGCCGCGTAAAAGTAACCGACTTTGGCTTGGCCAAATTACGGCAAGATGACGGCAAAAGTACCGTAACGCAAGGCATGGCCGGTACCGCCCGTTATATGTCTCCTGAGCAAGTACTGGGCTCTTCTATCGATCCACGTAGCGACTTGTATTCGCTTGGGATGACCATGTATGAAATGCTTGCCGGGGTTCTGCCGTTTGGTGTAGAGGAGGGGACCTTTAGTATTCTAAAACGCATTGTTGAGGAAGAACTGCCTTCTCCGTTGGAATATAATCCGAATATTCCCGCGAAGTTAGTAAGCGTTATTCAGAAAGCCATACAGAAAGATCCTGCAAAGCGATATCAGTCTGCCCAGGAAATGCTTGATGCGCTGGAGCATGCATTTGCTACCCCTCGCGAGTCCAAAACGATTGCCACGCCGCAGCCTTCCCAGATACACATAGCTCCACAGGATCTACAGAAAAAATCGAAGAAAACGCCGTTCCTGATTGCAGCTGCAGTGGTTGGTTTGTTGCTGATTTATCCAGTTTCGAAGTTGATTTCTGGTGGGGGAGCGATGGATGGAGGATTACCGCCCACACTGGCTGAAGCTGAGGTGCCTGGTACTCCGGGTGGTGAAGGATCAGCCGGCGCCCCGATTGAACTGGCCGAGTTTACCGTTGCTACGATACCGGCAGGGGCCAGGGTTGCTGTAAATCGTGATTTGAAAGGTGTTTCTACCGGAGAAGGGTTGCTTGTACGCGTTGAGCCGGGAGAAATTTTGCTGGGGCTTGAGCTTGATGGGTATAAGTCTGTTGATACCTTGATTACCGTAGCGGCCGGTAGCGAAAACCTGTTTACTCTGCCGATGTCGAGGATCCCGATATCGCCGGTGAGGACAACCAATGTAGATGAACCGCCCAAAACAGATCCAGCACCGCCTGCTGTTCAGTTTGGTAGTGTGCAATTTACTGCCAAGCCAAGAGGCGTCATTCAGGTGAATGGTTCTACGTATAGAGATAGTACAAAGGATCTGAAGTTGCCAATTGGCCGGCACAAGGTTAAATTTGATAACGGGAGCGGGGTAACTAAAGAAACCGAAGTTGTGGTAACAGCCGGCGAAACGGTTTCCAGGATTTGTTACTTTGAGTATGATCTTACAGTTGTTACCAGTTGGAAGAAACGGGGCGAACCCCCTTACGCACACATCTATATCAACAACGAAGATATCAATGAAACAACCCCGCTTGCCTTTGGGGTTTACAAGCTTACCCCTGGAGCGTATACGATATCATTACGCAGACAAGGCTATGAGCTTTCCGAACCGCAGTCATTGCGTGTAGTACCTACATTTGATTTGGAAGAAACCAAGCCGAAACTCTTCTTTACAATAAAAGAGGCACAGTAAGCTCGACGTTGTCGATTGGGACAAACGCTCGAATGTGCCTGACACTGATCAAGGAATGTCCAAATTCAACGCATTCTTCGCGGGGCTAAGAAGATGTGTAGAGACGAAGCTCAGTAAAAAGAGCTTAAATAAATAACTTTAAGATTGCCCTCCTTGCGCCAAAGACTGAATGGGGTTCAGTTTTTGAATTGTACACTTCTAATGCCCCAGTCTGCATTTCAAGCATTGGTATCATAAAAGCTTAACACAAGATATGCACTTCCACATAACACGTAAGTGCCGGTTGATTATCGGCCTTTTATTACTGTTACCAGCAACAAATTTATTCGCTCAAGCTTCTTTGGATAGCGCTGTTGCGGCCTACCATGAAGCCGATTTTGATCAGGCCATTACGCTCTTTGCTGATGTCGCCGGCGATGAGTCGCACAACAAAGGCGTCAGAAAAGAAGCTTTACAGTTTCTTGGTCGCTCCTATATTGCAAAGCGCAATGAAGACAAGGCAAGGGATGTACTCCAGGACCTGATCGAACTAGAGCCGCCAATTGTTGAGCTGGATCCTGATATCGAATCACCGCCACTTATGAAGCTGTACTATGATGTACGGAAGAAGTATACCGACAGCTATGAAATGGAGCGCGCTGATCCCGGCTTGCAAACACTGGCAATTGTTGATTTTACAAATAACTCGCTTGATGATCGCGAACGGTTTGATCCGCTGGAAGGAGGCTTTGCCTCGTTAATGGTACACCAGTTAAATGGTGCTACCGGCTTGAAAGTTGTCGAGAGAGAACGGATTCAGTGGCTTCTGGAAGAGCTTGACTTGCAGCAGGAAGAAGGACGCATCGACCAGTCTACGGCCGTACGTGCGGGTAAATTGCTTGGTGTCAATGCAGTGTTGTTTGGTTCTTTCATGAAGCACAAAAAAGAACTGCGTATCAACGCACGATTGGTTAAAGTTGAAACGGGCGAAATTCTTATGACCGAGCAGGTTGCCGGCAAGGATAAAGATTTCTTCGAATTGGCTGAAAAACTTAGCTTGAAGGTTGCCCAGGGCATCAATGTAACGATGCAAGAAACACTGATCGGGGAGCGCACAGACACCCGTTCGCTAGATGCCATGATCTCTTATTCTGAAGGCCTTGAGTTGCTTGAGAAAGAAGATTATCAGGCAGCTTATCTGAAGTTTGAAGAAGCGCTCGAGTATGATGGCAAATACACCAGAGCTCGTCAGAAAGCCGATAGTATCAAGCCGTTGTTGTTAACCAATGCTGGTTAAGAGTACGCTTAAAAAACGATTTTTTAGCTTTTCCTGAACGCCACTACTCCAAAGGGAGTAGTGGCGTTTTGCATTTTATCCTCTGCGCGTATACCCCGATCGGGCCTCATATCTACCTATAGAGCTGTTGAATTGCCGTATGTTGATCATGTTGTAAACCTAGACCCCAATCAAGATGCGTACAATTCAAATCTACTTTTTAACATTAAGCGTTTT